>CAMXBB010000016.1 GCA_947179265.1 uncultured Bacillota bacterium | reverse complement strand
ATGCATGCTGGAGGTTCAGCAGCTCCAATTACTGAAGAGCTAATGTTTGCAGGAGGAGACGCAGTTCCTATTGAGGAAAAAATGAGATATGCAGGAGGAGATGCAGCTCCAAAATCAGCTGTCACTACATTACCTAAGACTAAGAAAAGTGTATCTGAAAAAAAGGGAAGAAAGAATAAATTCAGTGGTGCTGTAAGATAATGTAAAGCACATAATATATTGTTGATTTATAAAAATCGTTGTACTATAATTAAACTAAGGATAGAGCAAATCCTCAAAATACGAAAGGAGTTATTAAACTATGGCAAACAGTTATTCTAACAAATGGCTATCAGCTACATGTCCAAATGCTAATACATTCTATGTTAACAAGAACTATAGCAAATATTTCATTTTCTATTTTCCTGCTAAGAAAAATGTTGTTGAGTTAAATGATGACATGAAAAAAATTAAAAGTAATGTTGCTAAATTAGTAGCAGACATTGAGGCTTTGAAAGGGTCTATTGATTCTGAAAATTACAGAAAACAAACAGAAAGTATTATTTCTGCATTAAATAATTCTGTATCTGCAATCGAGGCTAACATGAATTCATTATTCAATTCTTGTGTAAAAAGATTAGAAGCTAATGCTGAATCAGATGCTTGGTTTGGTGATACAGCTGCTAACTATGCAAGATATATTAGTGAATCAATTTTAAACAGAAAATAAATATGAAAGGAATGATATAGATGGCAAGTAATGATTCATTCACAATGGAGGCCGAAAAAGCTGCTTCTCAATTACAATCTATAAATGGTACATTTAGAGAATTAGTTAATTCTGTTAACAACATGGTGCAAGATTTAACAGATTTACAAACTAATTTCTATTCACCAGCTGGTAAAGATAGTACATTAATCTATGAAGAATGTGCTAAGAATATCGGAGTTGGACAAGATAAAGGTTTATATCCTGCTATTAAAGGAGCTCATCAATGGTGCTCTGCAGTAGACCAATATGTACAAGATAAAATTCATAAGGCAAGCAACGGTAATCCATACGACGATTAGAATTTGATTGGTTTATAAATTATAATTTGCCATCTTTAGATGGCTTTTTATTTTATGATTATTATATACATGAATGGAGTGGATTAATATGGCTGATAGAATAAATGTTAGCGGTGCAGCGACAACATTAAAGTATCTAGATTCTGATTTTAGTAGAATTAATAGAGAAATAACTAAGATGTTGGATAATCTTAAATATTTACAAGATAATTTTTATGATTTAGAAAACTATGCTTGCACTGAAAATTATCAAAATATAGCACAAAGTGTTTATGATTCTAACGGACTTATAGAAATCGTTAAGAGAGTACATAAATGGTGTGAAAAGGTTGATGCGTTTGTTGAAGAGGAAGAACAAAACATAGCACATGATAAGCTTGAAGCCGAGGAAGCTAGGAGAGAACTCCTAAACGCTCGTAGAAAGCAAACGAGGTTGAAATAGTATGGGAAAATATTTATCATATTATAGAGAACCTCTTGGGATGTTCCGAGTAAAAAAGAATTCACAAATTTATGTTAGATATCAAAATGCTAAGTATTATTTAAATACGTATAATACTAGTATTAATAAAATAATATCTGAATTAAAGATGTTAGATAATCATATTGGTCTTCTTCGTGGATATTTAAATACTGATGAGGCATATACTTTGAACAGATTAGGACGCGCACTTATGGAAGAATTAGAGAGTTTCATCATTAATTGGAAATCATCTAATTTGACTTACTATAAAGCTTTAGTTGATATCTTAAATCGTGATAAGATGGCCGATAATAAATTTAATTCAAATAGTAAATCAGCAATTAATCAAGTTAATAATTCTAGAAAATAACATATTATTTCAATATGTTATTTTTTTATCTAAAATTTGTAAAGGTAATAATAGATTTAAGTTAAAGCTTTTTAAACATGTTATAATTATAATAGAGGTGAAGAGTATGACTTTTTACAAGATATTAGATTTTAAGTATAAAGGTAGAAGCTTTACTGCATTTAGAAATAACTTAGGCTTTCAAACTTTTTTGGAATATGAAGTTGTTGATAATAATCGTAAATACCACTATATTGATGAAATGACATATCAAAGATTATATGATATGTTTCTAAAGAAGAAACCTAGTTTTTATGAAGATGGTGTGAACAAAAAAAGAAAATTTAATTTTATTCCTAAAGTAATATCTGCTACAGGAACAGCATTGCTTTTAGCATCCTTAACAGCGTGTGGTGTTCTGAGTGGAAATGTCTCAAATGCAAATGCTGATGAACTCCAATTGTGGCCTAATCAAATGTTTGATGACAATGAAGTAATAATTACTGATGATTATGAAGTATATGAAATTGCTAAAAAAGTTAATCTATTGACTGTTGATGGTCTGAATCTCTATTGGTCAGATGAGAGTAATATAACATTTGACGATGTAAGAAATACTTTAGATAGTAACCCAGATGTTGATGAATTCTTAGCTGATTATATTCACAATTTTATAGATAAATTAGAGATGCGCTGTCCTAATATCAATTTAACTTGTTTAAATCATAATGTTCAAATCTTAAAATCAAAACCAGTTGGTGATTTTGAGATGATGCAAGTCTGTGGTTCATCTACAGCAACCGCCTGTTTTGTAGCTAAAGATGGAACAATATACTATAATGAAGATCGACTAGATGATGAAAACTTCGAATATATAATGAATCATGAGATTGGTCATATGTTATTAAATGGCTATAGAGAGATAAATGGTTATGCAACTGAGCGTCATTTTACAACTGGAGCAAATACTGGTTTTATGATTGAAGAGGGATTTGATACTTTATTTATTGAAGATGTTGTTGGAGTATCGTTAGAAGATGTTGCATATCGTTTGCCAGCTAACTATGTAAGAATAATTAAAGATTCTATTGGATATACTTTTGATGACTATGTAGATGGATATCATATTGATTTTGAAAATAGAATAAAAGAATTTTTAGATGATCCAAATTATAATGTTGATAATCTTCCATATTTAATGGAATATCAAAAATATAATATAAGAGGAAATAACGATATTGAAATTGAAGATAGCGAGTTTTACGAACTATATGAAGTCGTAGCAGGAGTATTCTTCAAAGCCAATATAGAATATTGTGATTCTAAAGAATCAATTATAGAGTTATACGAAGGTTTAATAGATGATATTCTAAATGATGTGTATACTAAAGAAGGAAAATATACCTTTGATTTTAAAGGGCTTAGAGAAGGCATGAGGAGAGCGCTAAAAGCAAATGGTATAGATGAATCATTATGGCCAAGTGATGATGATTTAACAATGATAGCAATAGTAAGTGTACCCGGTGAAAAACAAAATATAATTAGTAGATAATAAAAAACATGTTTCATTTGAAACATGTTTTTATCTTCTTCCAAATACTATTGGACCCTTTTGCTCTGTTGGAGTTTCAGGATTACTAGTATTAGCTGTTACTTGCTCAGCAGGTATTTGTGCTACGTCAACAACAAATGTAGTAGTTTCTGGAGTTGCAACTGCATTTTCATCATCTGGTGGAGCAGCTTGTGAACCACCTAATTTATCAGCAAGTATTTGCAACTGTTCAGGCGTTAATTTAGCTTTGAAAGCTGCAATCTCATCACGATTCATTTGTGTCATTATTTCTGGAGTTAAATTATCCACAGTTAAAGAACTTACATCTACAGCCATTTTCTAAACCTCCTAATACAATTATATCATATCTAATATTCTTTTATGCAATATCTTGTTTTTTATTGAAAAAATATACATGGATATTGTATAATTAAGATAATAGATATAATAGAGGTGGCAACATGATATTGGTAATATTAAGTGGTGTAAAAAGTCGTAAATTATACTTGCCTGAAGATATTTCTGGTAACTACTATTTATATGATGATAACAATGAAGTATTAGCAACTATCTTTGAAAAAGAAGGTAAATGGAATGTACTTGCTAATAAAGGAAGAAAGGTAACTATTAATTCTACTGTATGCGAAACTTCTGTTCTAGAAGATAGTTCATTTTTCTCAATTGCTGATGAAGAAAATAAAATCTATTATGTATATTGTTACCCAACTTATATTGCTACTAAATATATCTTAACTTTTAATAAAAATGAAATCTCTATTGGTAGTGGTAGTGGTCAAGCCATCTCTTATGGATCTGAAATGTTAAAAGATTCACATGCAACTTTAACATATAAAAATAATGTATGGATTATCGAAGCCAAAGAAAAACATTGTTATGTTAATGATGTCCAAATTAAGAAAAAGGTTTTATTACATGGAGATACTATTTTCTTACATGGTTTAAAAATAATTCCAATATGTGATAAATTGATTATTATTAATACTCAACCTAAAACACCTCTAAGATTAAATCAAAGCATATTTGCTTCTAAACAAATAAATGTTGTTTTAGCAGATGATGCTTATGAAATCGAAACAGAACGAAAACTTTATAAGCCTGAAGAAAATTTCTCTAGAGCACCTAGATTTAATTCAGTAGTTGAGCCAAAGACTATTAATCTAGCACCACCACCTGCTAATAAAGAACAAAAAACACAACCAACGATATTAACAGTTGGGCCTCAATTAACGATGATGATAACATCAGGTATGATGTTATTTACAACTTTAAATAATGTTGCAACTGGTCAAGCCACATTAAAGAGTTCATTGCCAAGTATTATTACAACAGTTATTACAATGACATCATCTTTCCTATGGCCAGCTTTAACTAGAAGATATCAAAGAAGAGAAGCTGCCAAGGCTAAATATAAAGCTATTAAACAATATGAAAAGTATTTAGTGAAAAAAGATAAAGAGATAAATGATGAAATAGCAAAAGAAATTCAAGTAGCTAAAGAAAATAATACATCTTTAGAGGAATGTCAAACAATTATCTATACTAAAAAAAGAAATCTATGGGAAAGAACTCGAACTCATAGTGATTTCCTTTCTGTTAGATTAGGAATTGGGAATGTTGAACCTCAAACTAAAATAACTTTCCAAGAAAAAGAATTTGGTATAGATGAAAATGCGTTGATGGATAAAGTTATGGACTTGGTTAATAAAAATAGAGTAATGGAAAATGTCCCATTAAATCTATCTTTAGCAGATAATAGATTTGTTGCTGCAATTGGAGCAACAATGCTAACCCAAAGCTTTATTAATAGTATTCTATTACAATTATTTACTTTTCATAGTTATACTGAGTTAAAAGTTGTTATCTTTACCAATGATAAAAGAAGTAGTAATTGGAATTATCTTAAAGGAGCAATCCATTGTTGGGATGATCAAAAAACAATTAGATTCTTTGGTAGTGATATCGAGGAAATAAAATATATTTCAAGTTATTTAGATAGTGTTTTAAATGCTCGACTTGAAAATGCTAAAGAGAATAAATCAGATACTAAGGGAGAGAATAAGAAGGATTTAACGTATCAAGCATATGCTCCTTATTATCTAATAATAGTGGATGATTTAACTCTATGTAGAAATGTTGATGCTATTAAACATATTCTAGAAACTCCAAATAATATGGGATTCACTATTCTATTCAAAAATGATCGTATTTCTAATTTACCAAGTCAAGTAAGTACATTTATCAATATTGATGAAAAGATTTCTGGCTTATTTGGAAATACTTTATCTACTCGTACACAAAAACAATTTGCTGCAGAATTCAATACCAAAATTGATATGAATGGTTGTATCGAAAAGTTAGCAAATATACCTATCGAAGTTGAAAAGGGAAAATTTGAATTACCAAAATCAATAAGTTTTTTGGATATGTATAATGTAGGTAAGATTGAGCAATTAAACTCTTTAGAGAGATGGAAGAATAGTCCGATCGTAACAAGCCTTTCTGTTCCTGTCGGAATTGATCAAAATGGTGACTTGTTCATGATGGATGCTCATGAAAAGGCTTATGGACCACATGGTTTAGTAGCAGGAACAACTGGGTCAGGTAAGTCAGAGTGGATCATAACTTATATCCTATCTTTGGCAGTTAATTTCCATCCTGATGAAGTACAATTTGTGCTTATCGACTATAAAGGTGGAGGATTAGCTGGATCGTTTGAAAACTCAGAGTTAGGAATTAGATTACCACATTTAGTTGGAACGATTACCAACCTAGATAAATCAGAGATTAGAAGAAGTATCGCTTCTATCGAAGCTGAGTTAAAGCGTCGTCAAAGAATGTTTAATGAGGCCAGAGAAAAATTAAAGGATAGTTCAATGAACATCATGAAATATCAAGATTTCTATCGAAAAGGTTTAGTAAGTGAACCATTATCACATTTGTTCATTATTTCCGATGAGTTTGCTGAATTAAAGAGTCAACAACCAGAGTTCCTAGAACAATTGATTTCAACTGCTCGTATTGGACGTTCATTAGGAGTACACTTAATCCTTGCAACACAAAAACCAAGTGGTGTAGTAACGGATCAAATTTGGTCAAATGCTAGATTCAAGGTGGCTTTAAGAGTTCAAGATACAGCTGATTCAAAAGATATGATTCAAACGTCTGACGCTGCATATTTAAAAAATACTGGAGCATTCTACTTACAAGTTGGTAATAATGAATTTTATGGCCTAGGTCAATCAGCATATGCTGGATATAAGTATGTACCAAGTGAAGTTGTTAAGAAAAATATCGATACTGATATTCATATTATTAATAACGTAGGTGCTGAGGTACATACAGCAACATTTATGACAAGTGAGCAATTGAATGCTTCGCAAGGTGGACAAAATCTTGGTGAGCAATTACTAAATATTATTAAATATGTCGATGAACTAGCTAAGAAAAAGAATATTAATCCTCGAAGATTATGGTTGGATAGAATACCAGATGTAATCTTCATCGATAATATTAAAAAGAAATATAATTTTGTAAAGCAAAACTATTTTGTAGAACCAGTTGTTGGTGAATACGATAATCCATATACACAATCACAAAATATGTACACCTTACCAATATCTTCAAAAGGTAACATAATCATATATGGAAAAGTAGGAGCAGGTAAGGAATTATTCTTACAATCAATTCTATATTCATTATCAACTACATATAGTCTTCAAGAAATCAATGCTTATATCATCGACTGTGGTGCAGAGACATTAAAGGTTTTTGAACAAAACCCAATCGTTGGTAATTGTATGTCAGCAGCTGATATCGATAAAGTAGATGGTTTATTTAAATTCATTTTAAATGCTATGCGTGCTCGTAAAGACTTATTTAATGAATATGGTGGTAGTTACGATCAATATATTAAGCTAAGTCAAAAGAGCTTACCAAGAATTTTAGTTATCATTAATAACTTCCAAGCATTTATCGAAACATTTGAATTCCATTTTGAAACATTAATTCTTATTTTAAGAGAATGTGTTAAATATGGTATAACATTTATTATTACTAATACTTCAAAAATACCTTATAAGTTATTAGAATCAATAAATTATACGATTGCATTAAATTGTGAAAAAGATGAAGATTATCGAGATTATTTGAATACTAAGATTACACCTGCTGATGGTAAGTGTAGAGGTATCATGGATATCGATGGTACAATATATGAATTCCAAGGTGCAGTACCAGTTATTGAAGATCAAATCAATGAAACTGTTAAGAATCTTAATAAGGTGTTATTCGATGCTTATAAGTTAAGAGTTCCTTCTGTACCATATATTCCACAATTTGTTACTTTTGAACAAATGAAACCAGTATTAACAAATATGGAAAAATTCCCATTAGGTATGCGAACTTTAACTATTAAAAATGAGTTTGTAAACTTTAAAAGAGAAATCTGCTTTAATTATTTGAGCAAGAATTCTGATATGCTAGAGGATACAACACGTAATATTTGTAGAATGCTTAATTCTCTTACTAGCGACGAAATGATTTATTTCTTCGATCCGGATAGTGTATATGATGAATACTTTACTAATGAGAGTATTGCTTATATAGCAGAGGATATTCCAACTGTAATTCAAAATTTATACGTTTATACTGAAGATGAGATGAAGAAATTTAATCCTAAAGATGATCCATATCAAAAAGATCATGTTTATATCTTCATAAGAAAACTTACTAAGTTTGTAGAAGCTATGGATTCTAAAACATCAGATTTATTCTATCAAGCAGTAATGAATAGTATTCAACTAAAAACAATTACTTTTGTATTAATTGATACATTCAATAATTTAAGAGAAATTGGTGGAGAGATGTGGTTAAATCCATTGAAACAAAATATGAATGGATTATGGATTGGTAATGGATTAAATGAACAATCAATCTTAGATGTTATTAAGACAGATATCAGAGTACCTAACCAAGGAGTGCCAGATGATATCGGTTATGTTGTAACTGCTGGTATTGGTAAACAAGTTAAAGTCATTGAAGATATTAAGGAAGAGGAGGAAGAAATCTAATGAACAAAGATTATTCAGTATTAATATCGGTAACATTTACAGATGTTGAAAGAACATTAGATGTTTATATTCCAACTACTAAAACAGTTGCATATGTAACCTTCATGTTACAAAAAGCAATTCAAGAAACAGTTGCGGCTTCCTATAAGATTAATCCTAATGCCTTACTTGTTAATCAAAGAACTGGTGAAGAATATGATCCAAATAAACTAATAATTGATACTACTATTAGAAATTCAACAAAATTAGTTTTATATTAAAATATAGATACGAAAGTATCTATATTTTTATTATGACAAATGTTGTTTTTTCTTAAATAAGATATTATAATATAAAGGCGATTAAGGGGTGCAGTAGTGAAAGAATTTTTTGATAATTTAAAATTTAGTTATAAATATGTTAAGGATCAAAAGAAATATTTGATTGGATTTATAATATGTCAGATATTAACCGTACTTATTAGTGTAGTTGTTCCAATTTTGAGTGCTAACATAATTATCTATTTAACCAATAGTTTATTAAAGCAGTTAATAATCTTATATTTGGTATTAACTATTATCGAAATGATGCGTAATTTTTTAAATTATTTTGCTAGAAAATTTATGCAAATATTATTTAGAGAGACTTATGCTAAATTACAAATAGAGATTGGTGCTAATATTTTAACTTTAACTAACCAAACTATTGACAACAATGGATCGGGAGTATTTATTCAAAGAATTACTGGAGATACTTCAAGAATAGCAGATATATTTGAATATCTATGTTCAACATTAGCTAATATCATTACTGATGTTGGTATATTTGGAGCAGTACTTATAATCAATGTTTATGCTGGTATTTTTCTAATATTTACAATGATATTACTTTATATAATTGAAAGTATAAGAACTAAAAAAAGAAATGAAGCTGATAAGTTATATCGTAAGGAAAGAGAAAAAGCTAGTGGGTTTATATCTGAATTAGTAAGAGGTGTTAGAGATATTAAGATGCTTTATGCTGAAGAGAGCTTTATGGAACGATTTTCTGGATTAATCACTAATCTTAATGGAATGAGTTATAAGATGTCTGCTACTAATAGAAGTTACAATCTATTAAGAGGTTCAGTCAGTGATTTAATGGACTTTGGTTTTATATGTTTGTTATGTTATTTAATCTATATTGGTGATTTAACAGCATCTTTAGCTTTAGTTATATATAACTATTCTAATCGTACGGGTTCTATTATTTACGCAGTATCTTCATTGATGGATCAAGGAAAAGATTTTAATCTTTCTTGTTCAAGAATTAGAGATATCATCGATGATGATAAATTTCCTAAAGAAACATTTGGAGATAAAAAGATTAAACGTGTTAAAGGTAATTTTGAATTTCAAAATGTATCATTTCACTATGAAGATAAAGAGAATATTTTAAAGAATCTTTCATTTAAGATTAACTCTAAAGAGACCGTTGCATTTGTAGGTAAGAGTGGTGCTGGTAAGACGACAATCTTCTCCCTTTTATGTAAGATGTATGACCCACATAGTGGAAAAATCTTAATCGATGATGAGGATATTAAAAACTTAGATAAAGAGACCATTAGAGGAAATATTACCATAATAAGTCAAGATCCTTATATCTTTAATCTAAGTATTAAGGATAACTTCAAGTTGGTTAAAAAGAATTTAACTAAAAAAGAGATGGTTGAAGCTTGTAAGATGGCATGTTTAGATGAGTTTATTGAAAGTCTTCCAGATAAATACGATACGATTATTGGTGAAGGTGGAGTTAACCTATCTGGTGGACAAAAACAAAGACTAGCAATAGCAAGAGCATTAGTTCAAAAGACAGAGATAATTCTCTTTGATGAAGCAACAAGTGCACTAGATAATGAAACTCAACATAAGATCCAAGAAGCTATCGATAACATGAAGAATGAATATACGATACTTATTATTGCACATCGTTTGTCAACTATTAAAAATGCTGATCGTATATTGCTTTTGGATAATGGTAAGATTAAAGCCGAAGGAACCCATAATGAATTATTAAAAAAATCAAAAGAATATCGTCATCTATATGAATCAGAAATAAGTAAGAAGGATTAACTTCTTACTTTTTTTGAAGTAAAAGTGTCTTTTAGCATGTATATGTATTATAGGAAAGATAAATTATATGATATAATTTAGATATGAGAGAATGGAGGAAGTATTGTGATTTTGATTATTGCCGAGAAACCATCTTTAGCAAGAAACATCGTTAGCGCTATCGGAAATATGAAAAGAAATGATGGATTCTATTCTAATGATAAATACTTTGTAACTTGGGCTTTTGGACATCTATTTACTCTAGCAGATATTGAGGACTACGAAGAGAATGTAACCGATTATAAATGGAAATTGGATAATTTACCTTGTTTTCCTAAAAAGTTTAAATTTAATTTAAAAAAGGATAATAGTAAAAAGACGATAGATGCTGGTGTAAAAAAGCAATTTGATATTATAAGCAACTTATGTAATAGAGAAGATGTTGATGAGATAGTAAATGCAGGAGATGCTGATCGTGAAGGTGAAGTAATAATAAGATTATGTATCGAAAATGCTTTGAAGAGTGAAAAGAAAACGACAAGGTTATGGCTTCCAGATCAAACTCCAGAAACAATTATGGCTGGACTTTCAGACATGAAGGAAGAAAATGAATATGATAATCTAGCTAATGAAGGTTTTGCTAGAACATATATCGATTGGTTGTATGGAGTTAATCTAACTAGATATGCAACTTTAAAGACAGGAACTCTTCTTCGAGTTGGAAGAGTTATTATCCCAATCGTAAAAGCAATATATGATAGAGATATGGCGATACGTAATTTTAAACCGGATATCTATTATGGATTATGGAGCAATGAAACTACCAATGATGAATTAATAGAATTAAATAGTAAGGAAAAGTTTGATAAAAAGGACCAAAATAAAGCCTTAGATTTATGTAAAAAATATAATGAATCTGAAGCTATAGTAGTGGATAAGAAAGTTAAGAAGGATACGATGAATCCTCCGAAGCTTTTCTCTTTAACAAAGCTTCAAAACTATTTAGGTAAAAAATATAAGATGTCAATGGATAAATCATTAGATATTGTGCAAAAGTTATATGAGAGTGGATATCTGACTTACCCTCGTACCAATTCAGAATATTTAGCATCAGCAGAAAAAGATAAGATAAAGACAATTATTAATAATATTTCCAAATTAGGTTATCCAGTTAAATTTAAGGATAAGAAGACTATCTTTGATGATTCTAAGATTGAATCCCATTCAGCATTAACACCAACCTATAAGATACCTGACAAATCAAAATTAACTGATGAAGAATTCTTGGTATACCAAACAGTAATAAAGAGATTTGTTGCAGTATTCTGTAGTGAAGAATGCCAAGTTGAAAAAACAGAGATAAAAATTAAAGTTGGTGAATATGAAGAATTTAATTTAAAAGGAAATATCATATTAGTTCCAGGATGGACAAAATTTAGTGAAGCAAGTTCTAAAGATAAAATATTACCTAATTTAAATGTAGGTGATAAAGTTAATATCAACTTTGTTCCAAAAGAAAAGGAAACATCAGCTCCTAAACATTATACGATTGAAACTTTAAATAATTATTTAAAGAATCCTTTTAAAGATGATAAAAAGGAATTAGAAAATAGTGATGATACAGAAGATGACACTGATGATTATAAAGCTATATTCGAAGGATTGGAACTAGGTACCGAAGCAACTAGAACAGGTATTATCGATAATGCTAGAAAGAGTGAATATATTGCATTAAAAAAGGATGTATATACAATATTACCTAATGGTGAATTCTTAATCGAATCATTAATGCAAATGCAAATATCCATGGATAAGTATAAGACAAGTGAATTAGGTAAAGCTTTGAAGAAGGTTTATCATAATGAGATAACTGTAGATGATTCTGTTTCACTAGCGTGCAATGAGATAAAAGAAGTATTTGAGAAAAAGACAGCTGCTATTGAGAAGGATACTGATATCGGTTTCTTTGGCGATATAATTGGTAAATGTCCATTATGCGGTAGTGATGTCATAAAGAATAGATTCAATTACGGATGTAGTAATTACAAGAATTGTAAGTTTAAGATAAGTGCTAATATCTGTAATAGAGCAATATCTAAAAGAAATGCAGAATTATTACTAAGTGAAGGTATTACCTCTAAGATAGAAGGATTTACTTCCAAGAATGGAAAATCATTTGATGCAAAACTTAAATTAGATAAAGATACAGTCGTATTTTCATTTGATAATTAGAGTGATAAATAATCACTCTTTTTTGTGTATTATTTGAGTAAAATATTTACAT
>CAMXBB010000015.1 GCA_947179265.1 uncultured Bacillota bacterium | reverse complement strand
CCCCCCCCCCCCCCCCCCCCCCTTTTTTTTTTCAAGCACACGACGGCATACGCGATGCTCAGGAGTCTCGTGGGCTCGGAGATGTCTATAAGTGACAGCTAGATAAACATTATCACCTTGAGCAACTTGATATGTTTTAACCAATTCTTCTAGTTTAGCCTTTCCCTCTTTAATCTCTTTATCTAATCTAGCAGATTCATTCATAGCATCAGTAACTTTTTGTTGATTAGCTATAATTTGATTTTGTTTATAAGAAACGTTATTTTTAGCCGAAGTTATCTCCTTTTTCGTACTATTTTTCTTTGCTTCATTATTAGCTTTTTCAGCTTTTAAATCTTTTAAATTTTTTCTTAAATCAGCAAGCGTATTTGCTTTCTTAGCAGCTTGTGGCATACTTCCTTGCATCGGAAGAACTATAAGCCCTATTGCAAATATCATAAGTAATATTTTATTTATCTTTCTTATCATATCTTCAAAAATCTCCTTACAGCATGAGTAGAACCGAACATTCCAACTACTCCACCAACGATTAATAATACAATACTTGTTAAATATACAACTTCAGCTGGTTTTACTAGTACAATTAAGTCAGTAAATAATTTACCACCAATATAATCATATAAGAATGCATATCCATATATTGTTAAAAGTATTGGGATTATTGATCCAATAACTCCTAACACAAAACCTTCGATTAAGAAAGGTAATTTAATAACAATATTGCTAGTTCCAACTAGACGCATGATATTGATTTCGTTTCGTCTTGAAAATATCGTAATCTTTATCGTATTAGTTATTAGGAATGCGGTAACAATTATTAAAGCAATAACAGCAATAATGCAACCATTCTTTATCATATCAAACATTGAAACTAATTTTTTAGCTAAAGTTTCACCATATTTTACTCTTGTTACTTTTTCAATTTTTTTTATTGCTTTAGCAGTAGCATCAATCTCTCTTACATCTTTTACACTAACAACAAAAGCTGATTGAATTGGTGAAGTATCTAGAGTTGCTAGAACTTCTTTCATATCTTCATCCTTTGAGAGTTCCTCTTTTATCTCTTCCTTAGAATTATATTCAACACTTCCAATATTATCGATGTTTTCTAAAGCATCTTTGATATCAGCAATATCACCTTCAGTAGCATTAGCATCAACGAATGTTACAATAGTTAAGACATTTTCAATCTCAGTAGTAATATTTCTAACATTGTAAGTAACAAGTAAGGATATCGCAACTAAGATTAAAGTTACTGCTGTACATGATATAGATGCCATACTCAAAGAGAAATTACGAAACACACTTTTAAATGCATCTTTGATACTTTTTTTGATTATTCTAAGCATTTTCATTTTGTATATAACTTCCTTTCTCTTTATCTGAAGTAATTACTCCATCATGAATACATACAACTCTTTTTTTCATTCGATTAACGATATCTTTATCATGAGTAGCCATTATAATTGTCGAACCCATATCCTTATTAATATCTTCAATTACATCCATTATCTCTTTACTCATTTTAGGATCTAAGTCTCCAGTAGGTTCATCACATATGATAAGTGTTGGTTCATTAACGATTGCTCTAGCAATACATACTCTTTGTTGCTCTCCACCACTTAATTGATTAGGATAACTCTTAAGTTTATCTTTTAATCCAACACGTTCAATAGCTCTTAAAACCTTCTCTCTTATATCAGAAGATTTCATACCATAACTTTCAAGAGGATAAGCAATATTTTCATAAACGGTTAATTTAGGTAATAATTTAAAATCTTGGAATACTACACCAATTTTTCGACGTAATTTATACACGTTTCCATTTTTCAATTTTCCTACATTGATTCCACCAACAAATACTGAACCCTTATTAGGTTTCTCTTCACGATATAGAAGTTTTGTTAAAGTGGACTTTCCAGATCCGCTCTCACCTATTATAAAAACGAACTCTCCCTTAGATATAGATAGATTAGCATCTGCTAAAGCAGTAACTCCATTATTATATACTTTAAAAACATTTTTTAATTCAATGAACTCCATAACTATCACCTTATATACGACAATTATATCATATATAAAAGGCTTTTTATATGAAAATCATAAGAAAATGTCAAACAAAAAAACATCAGTATAAAACTGATGTAAATTAACGATGTCTTCCTCCTGGGGTTGGTCCGCCATTATGCATTGATGATAATGGTGGCATTCCAGGTCCTAGTCCACCAGGTCCTCCTGGCATTCCAGGCATACCAACTCCTGGTATGTGATCAGCATGTTCATCTAAATTATATTCATGCATGATATTATCCATCATATTCATTCTATTAATAGTTCCATAATAAGCCCTAGCAGCAGCTTCTCTCTTCGCTCTACTCGCTCTCGATCTTTGAATTTTTTGCATTTCTCTTGGATCTGGAGCAACCGCCGGTTTAGCGTATCTAGGACGATTGATATAGTCATATGTTTCTTTAGCATCCTTAGCTGCATCGATTAAATCAGCTAAATAGGAATGTTGATCAATATTGTATTTTTTTCTTTCAGTAACATATTTTTTAAATGCTGCAATTTGGGCAGGATCCTTTTTATCAACAGGAATAAAATTACCATCTTTATCTTTAGGTATTTCAATATCAATAAATTCTTTTAAAGGATCATTAGGGTCTGCATACACACTATCACGTACAAAATCAAATATTTCTCCAGACATAACCTCTCTTTTAGGTACATATCCTCTATAAATAGCATCTTCTCCTGGTACCCTAACCAAATAGCCATTTTGATCTAGTAAAGCACCAGTTTTATTTAATTTTGGACCTATCGCAGTACCGTTTGCACCATAAACTCTTGGTTGGAATAAATAGATATCATCTTCAGCAATTCGTCCATCTTTTAACCTAACTCTTACTACACCACGTAATAAAACATCTTTTTCAAAATCAAAACTACATTGTTCATTGACACTAATATTCTTTCTTGCATTAGTCTTGGTATTAATAAACTGAATAATTCCACTTTGTTGAATAGCTCTATTTACAGCCTTAGTGTTTGCAACTTTAGCTTGTAACTTTTTATTTCTTCGATTTCTTCTTTTTTTATTCTTTTTTAACTTTTTACCAATCTTATCGATAAGAACTAACGATCCATAACCGATAAAAGGAAGTACTTTAGGGGCCGCTATTAAACCTACTAATCCCAACAACGTCATAAGAACTGGATCCATATACAATCCTCCTCAACTAAATAATACACTTTATAACACATTATTGCAAATGATTTTCATAACTTTTACATCTCAATTATTCTTTATATTCTAATAAATCAATATCAACACTATTAATACTTTCAAATTTTTTGCTGATTTTATCTGTTGTAGTATGAATATCTTTAACTTCATTAGATACGGAATCAATACTTTTAGAAAGCTTATCCCATCTCTCTTTATATCTTTTAAATTCAATTCCTAACTTATTTAATTCTTCATGAATAACTTTGGTATATTTATCTCTTTCAATATTCTTTAAAATCATACTTATAGTCGATAAAGTCGACATCAAAGTTGTTGGTCCGCATATCCAAACCTTTCTTGAATATGCATATTTCAATAGATCAGCATGATAAGCATTTAATTCAGCAAATACCGCTTCTGCTGGAATGAACATTATTGCTTCATCTGCTGTATAATCAGTAATGATATACTTATCAGCAATAGCATCGATATGTTTTTTTACATCATTTTTAAATAGTTTTGCTGCTGTATCCCTCTCCAAACGACTACGATTTCTATCAGTCATTCTTTCATAGTTTTCTAGAGGGAATTTGGAATCAATACAGATTGTCCCTAATGGTTCAGGAGCAAAAATAATCGAATCGGTAATCGTTCCATTAGGTAAACGATATTGTAAATCATATACACCCTTTTTCTCTCCGAATATTGATGTCAAAATATAATTTAAATTAACCTCTCCAAAAGTACCGCGAGTCTTTTTATCGGTTAAAATACTTTGTAAGTTTATTATATCTTTAGATAAATCATCAATATTTTTTTGAGCTTCATCGATTTTAGTAAGGCGTTCTAACACACTATTAAAAGTTCTATTGGTCTTTTCAAAATTTTGTTCTAAGCGTTCATTTACTTTTTCATTTATTTCAATAAGTCTACCTTCAATCTTATCATCTAAATTAGCAAAGTCTCTTAATAATTCTTTTGAAAGTCCATATCTAAAATCACTTATCTCTTTCGTGATATCATTTCTAAAATTTCCTAATTCTTTTACTAGTTCAATATTTTTATCATCTTTTTTAGTTTTAGATATTATTATCAATAATAATATAATAACTACTACCAAAAGGCCAATAACTACATACTCCATAAAACCATCCTATTCATATTCCAAAATATGCCCTAAAATCTTACTTACACCAAAGGTTCCAATTAATAATATACCTACCTTTAAAAGATATATAGGATGAGTTAAACATTCAATCAAGGTAATACCAATATATCCCCAAAAATATACCATTACTGGTTTTCCAATGGCCATCGCCATGATAAACTTTTTTTCACTCATTTCTGAAAGTCCACAAGCTGCATTTACAAGAAATGCTGGTGTGAAAGGAATAGCAACGAGTACTGCTAAGCTACTCATTGGAACATCTTCAACATATTTCATGATTTTTTTTAATTTAGCACTATCTTTCTTTATAAAATGCTTATAAAACCACTTTTTTAATTTACTTCGAGTAAGTCTAAAAGCAAGAATACATCCTAAACAGGTAAAAATCCAACTGATAACAAAACCAACTAATCCTCCAAATATATAAAACTCTATAGTTATAAATACACATAATGGCAAAAAAGGAAGTATTGATTCAGCTGTTATTATGAAACAACTGATAATAGCTCCCCATATACCCAAAGAGGTTAAAACACTCTCAGCTAAGGTATCTAATCCAGATACTAAATTTTCAATATTAAATAGTAATAAATCCATATCTATCATCATATATATTATATAACATAATGCATCTTTTTAAAACACTAAATAATTTGGGTTACATCATATCCCATGTCACTTAAACGAGTAACCACTTCTCTACTCTTTATACCATGACTACATGTAAAATAGTATTTTAAATGCCTATCAAGATACTTTTCTGGATAATACAATAATTTTTCATATGGAATATACTCAATATCTAAATTTATAATCTTTCCATCACCTTTATATTCTTCTTTTCTTATTCTTTTCATACTTTATTATATGTAATACTTCTTTTTATGACACAAAAAAACACTATAAAGTGTTTTTAATCAACATCAAAGAAATCATCAAAGAAAGCATCATCAGATACTGATTGTGACGTATTAGTTGTATTAGTTGCAGGAGCTACATTTTTCACAACTTCTTCAATTACTGGTTCCTTAGGAATAGGTTGTGGATTAGTAATAATATTACTTGGTATTACTCCATCGTTTACCTTTGTCGCCTCAACAAAATTATTGATAGCTTCTTTATTAGTTTCTATTGGTGGTGCTATGATTGGTTCTTTTGGTAGAACTGGCACCTTAGTTTCCGTATCAATTGGATTAGTAATGGCTACACTAGGCTTACTAGCTTCCTTACTACTAATCAAATCTTCGAATGTTTGAATAGGTTTATTAGCATTAGGTGATGCTATTTCTTCACGAGTTTCAATCTTAGGAGCTGATAACGGAGATGTATCAATTCCCTTATCTAAATCATCTATTACATCAGAATTAATAAACTTTGAACTCGAAGAATTTAAAGGTGAAGCCGTATTAAATGGATTAAATCCCATATCTGGCATACCAACAACATTACTATTATCAACTGTAGCACTACTATTAATGTTCAATGCTCCATTATTCGGAGGTGTTGAAATATCATTCGGCTTGCTAGCAATTGGTGGCACTGGCATTCCTTTTTTCTTTGCTTCCTCTTCTGCTTTTTCTTGAGCTTCTAACTCAGCTATTTTAGCATCAATTCTCTTAACTAAATCATCTACATCGAAAGATGGCATATTAGGTTTTGTTTCTTTCTTTGGAGTAGTTTTACCACCATTTCTTGCAGCCATGAATTCTTCAAATGTTGGAATTGGCGTATTAAATCCTTTAGGTTTATCACCCATGTTATTTAAGCCAGAACTCATTAAATTAGTAAAGTCTGGTTGTCCTGATGGGAATCCACCTGCTAAATTCTTAGGATTATCCATCTCATTCATCATTTTACTTTTTCTACGTATTTTAACAAATTCTTTTACATCAAATAGATTAATATCTTTCTTTTCACGATGAGTAAACTCAGCCTTACCAAACTCCTTATCTCCCCAGTCAATATTAAATGCTTGAGCTAGTTGTGTTTTGAATGGATGCATTCTATTACGTAAAATAATAACTTCATTCATCTTCATCTTTTGTAAGTCTGATACGCTAATTAATGGACGGCTTTCAGTCTTATCCTCTTTTTTAGATTTTACTTCTCCACATAATTTAGAAATTTCCTCTAAAGCTGCTAGCTCAGTAGTAAGGATGTAGATCAAATTACCACAGTTAGAACGAATTGTTTCTGCATCCTCTTTACCATAAACTTCATTTAATTGGGCAAAGTTTTGGATGATAAAAGTAAATCTAATTTGTCTTGATCTTGCTGCAGTAACCATGGTTGTAACGTCTTTAAGTGGTGGCATGTTGGCAAACTCATCAAGAATAAAATTAGTTCTTACAGGTAGCTTTCCACCACATTCTTGAGCAACATCGATTAATGTTTCATAACATTGTTTTATAAAGATTGTTGCTAAGGCATGATATGTTGTCTTTTCATCATGAATAATCATGAATACAGCTGTTTTCTCTTTACCAATACTACGCATATCAAAATCACTATAAGCAAGCATCTCTGATAATTGTTCACGTGATGCAAATAAACGAATCTTTTGACGGAATACAGAAAGGATACCACCTTTAGTTTCTGTTGGTGAATTGATAGTATTACTTGCGAATACGTAAGCACTTGATGATTCACCCTTCATCGTAAAATATTCTTTAATATAAGTCGAACCAGCACCATACTTTTCTTCTCCAACAGTGGTCATTAAACTGATTGAATTTAAGTTTACTTGCTCCTCTTCGGCATCTTCAATTAATCCTAATGCACATCCTGAGAAATAGTCACTCGCACTCTTCTCCCAGAATGGATCACTTGCTTTTTTATCTTGCAAAATGTTTAATGCAACGTCATCAACTAACTCTACTGATTTATCAATATTTCCTGCTTTATGTAGACGATATGGCAAAGTAAGCGGATTCCATGCATTACCTAAATCTGGATTACGGAAGTTTAAAATTATTATTTTATAACCTCTTGCTTTTAATAACTCAGCATGATTTTTATAGATTTCACCTTTAGGATCGGTGAATATCATACTTTCACCATGTTTACATAAACTATAGATCAAAGGGTCAACAACTGCAGTTGTTTTACCTGATCCAGTAACTCCGATAACCAAAGTATGGAATTCGGAATCATCTACCCACATGTTTTTACCATCATTTATGATAACGATACCACCTGCAGCAGCCTCTTCATCTTTTACACCAACTTGAAAGATTTTAAAACCTTTCTTCATTTCTTTTTCTTTTAACCATCTAGAATATCCTTTTTCCTCTTTTTCGCCAAAGGAAATGCCGAATCCAAACCCTTTTTCACGTTCAAAAATAGTCGAAGATACACTTAAAAATATTCCTGCTAGTACTCCAAAAAACAAAAAGAAAGTAACAAATATATATCTAGCACTAAAAGCTTCAATCGGATTAAATCCGTAAAATTCGCCTTCGTTTAGAAGAGTTAATACATTTAAAACTGCTATTGCACAGAAATATAATAAAAATATAGCAAAAGCACAAAAAATTGCCATGTCTTTAGCAGTTACCCTAAACTTCATGCTAACCCTTCCTTTCTTCTTTCTTATTATAATATATTTGTTATCACTTTTCCATAACTATTTATTAGCATTTGCAAACTTTATAGCAACAAATACAATTGCTATAAGCAATATTAATATTAACACAATTAATAAAATAGTGTATATTTTATTTCTTTTTTCGATATTTTCTTGTTTTTCTAATTCTTCACGATCTTCCTCAAGCTTTTTCTTTTGTTCTTCAACCTCTTGATCGGTTTGACCATAAGAATTAGTGGTAGTACCTTGTGAAGAATTATTTCCTGATGAATTAGACGTTGGATTTGATGATGAACTATTGTTACCACTAGTTATCTTACTTTCATCATATCCTTCCTCTGTACCAAAAGAAGGAAGTACCTCTGTAATACGCTCTACATACCTATCTCCAAATATATCAGATAATACAGCGTCATTTACTTTAACTGTCGTACTAACTTTAGGAGCTGATAAAGATACGTTTATTTTTATTTCAACTTCATTAGCTGAAATCTGATTTTTGGCATACGAAATAGTATATTTTCCACTATAATCACGATTAACAAAAATATCATTTATTTGAATATTACCATTTATTAATCCAGCTAGTTCATATCGATATTCCTCTTCATTTGTAAGTTCGATATCATACGATTTAGGTGATGCATCATCCATCATTACATAGATGCTATCAATCTCTTCAATATTAACATTTTGAGCAAACGAAGTAGTAAAAATAACTTTCAATGTTTCCTCCGCTATTATATTATTAGGAAAAAAGAAGAAAGTGAAAATCATAATTAATAATATATATCTTATCTTTTTCATCATATCCTCCTCTATCCTGCTTTAAAATATTTAAATTGTGAAGTCTTATTCCAATCATATTTACTCCACATATCAGTACTATTGCTAGCTGGGTCAACCATACTAACTCCAGTGCTAGTAACGCCCATAACAGCTACCCAGTGTTGAGCATTTTGCGTAGCTCCTTTTACTTCAGCAGCAAGATAATATCCCTGATCCAAGTAGTTTTTAATGATTTGTAATTTTTCAGATTTCGATTTTCCTTTTAAATCAACTTTACCTACATACTTGAAATTAGGCACTGCTTTACTTACCGCATCATAATATAATGATCCACCTGAAGTAAATCCACTATTACGATTCAAAGCCTGTAAAAACGTACCAGGATTAAACGGAACTATTGTCCTATTAACTCCTGATTTTTCAATCAAGATAGCAATAGAAGTTACTAAACAGCCAATTCTTCCTAGCGTCTTACCACTACTTCCTACATAAAGTCCAGACCATCTTGAATCCATTTGACGCCAATTAACATAATCTCCTGATGCCACTAAAGGAGTATCACTAATATATCTATAAAAGACAGTAAAGCCTGTGTATTTACTTCTTATAATTCCAGCTTTAGAATTTGCTGCATGAAACCAATATCCATCTCCAGCATAAATACCTGTATGATTAGTCTCTCCTTCACGATATCCCAACCATTTAAGCCCAATATCTCCAGGCTGCAACTCTTCAGCTGTTACAAATTTTAATCGCTTACCTTCTTTAGCCAAATCAGATATTTTACTCGTAGATAGATATCCTGGATTAACACCATAGGCAGTCCATAATACCCACTGAACATATCCAGAACAATCTAGTCCTGTTGAAGGTACTCCTTCTAATCCTGCAGATGTAGGTTTTCCTCCCCACTGATAAGGTCGTCCAACTAAAGAAGCTGCAGCTGCAACAATTCTTTGTTGTTCATAAGAAAGATTCTCATAGCCTTCAACCCATTCGGACATAGCAATATCAGGCGACAAACCACTAAAAATATCATCAAAGAAATCCCCCATATTTTCAAAAGTTTCACCTATCGTATTGGTTAGATCAACAAAACCACCAATTACTGGTCCAATTACAGAAACAATTATTAGTATTAGGAAAAAAAGCGGAATTACTGCTAGAAGAACAACTTTCATGATCTTCTTAGTAGTATATTTTTTTACTTTTTTTACATCATCTTTGATTTTTTCCGCATTTTCAGCTACTGATTCAATATCACCATTCTTTAAATCTCCTGCTAGATTTAAGGCATCACCTACAGTATCAGTAACACCTGCTTCATCTAATTCGTCAGCAATCTTTTCAACACCAGGAACCTTCTCAGCAGTATCAGCAACTACACCTATCGTATGATCAACCAAACGATTATTCATTATTTGTTGATCATTTCCTAATGATTCTCCACCAGTAAAATATGCTGCTGCTGCTTGGCCAGCTACTCTTGTTAGCTTCTTAGTACTAGAATCTTTAACTTGGCCATTTTCATCAACTTCTCTACCAGGTTCAACCTTATCTCCTTCTTTGACTTCACGACCATTCTCATCTTCAAATACTTTCTTACCGCCTTCAGTCTTTTGTGTCGGTTGGTTAGAGAACGGATCCTCATCTCCATAATTTATTGGTCCACTACTTTGATAATACGGATTATCCTCTAAATCATATAAATCACGTGAATCATAAGGATCAAGTCTTCCTTTTCCTTCTAGATGGGTGATATTACTATTCGAGTTTGGAGCAGATTCTTGCATCTTTGGCTTTAAAGTTTGTTCTTTAGGAGCAGAAGTTAAAATATCATTTAAAGGGCTATTTAAAGTAGAAGAATTCGGATTAGCATTCGCAGGTTGATTTAATCCACCTTGAACACTTCCTGGTGTTCCTCCAGCAATTTTTTGTCCCATACCATTAGATGCACCTTGAGCTGCAGATCCAACTGCACTACCAGCAGACTTTGTAGCTTCTGAAACAACACTTCCCAAACTCATAATATCACCTCCAAATCTAGTTTATTTTACTTTGACCTAAATAACTTACCTTATAATTCCAAACACCATTATCTTCGATTACATACATATGATCTTCAGAATCAACAATGGTATATTTCCCATTTTCTTTTTTATATTTTTCAATTTTATTATTTTTTGTTTTTATAGTTACAATCTTTTTTACTGTTACCAAGAATTCATCACTATCAGCGCCAAATACCTTTAATTGTGTATCATCGGATAACTTATCCCATGCCTCTAAAGGTGCATTAACTAACTTATTTATAAAATCTCGATAATAATAATTTATTATATCGAATTCATCCATATCGATTACTTTGTATTCGTTATCTTCATATTTATGCTCGATATAAGGTATTTCTGAATTATTCATCATACTTGATGAATACCTTCTTCCAAGTTCAAAGGATTTACTAATTATTCTGACTAAGAATACACTAATAATCACTATAGCAATCAGGATTATCAAAGCATTCTCTCTAAATATTTTTTTTACATTATCCATTACAATTACCTCCATAGAATTCTTCATCTATTGGTTCAATTGAAAAGACAAATTCATTACCATCAAGAATAACATTATAATACTTCTTTTCTACTATTTCTCCAGTATTCATCTTAGTTTCATTTCCTTCAATAATATAACTTGTTATACCCTTATCTAAATTCTTAGAACACATTATTTTACCATTATAGGACATAAACTCTTTTACTTCAGGAAAGAATTCTCTTATATTATCAAGAGTTATACTATTTTCTTTAACATAATTACTATTTAAAATATGTAATACACTTTCATAAGACTTAGCATTATAGAAAGCATAAAACTTATTAATTGTTCCCATAACTGTATAATAACGATCATAATTTTTTACAATTTTGTATTCTTCATCGACATATAACTTTTCTTTTGAATCAAGATAAATAAAACTATATCCTAGTATAAATAGAAATATGATAATACCAACTATAGCCCATACGATTAAAGTCTTTTTCTCTTCAGGGGTTAAACTTTCCATCATATATATCCTCCTATACACCAAAGATATTGTATCTCAATGGTGACATCTTTTTTGCCACTTGCCATGTCGCATATGCTGTTTGATCTTCATCAGTAGTAGCTGTACAAGATCCAACACCACCGTTTTCACATGCCGGTCCACCACATACAGCATCAACTTGACTAGCTCTAGCTTCACTCATAAATTCTCTTATATAAGGGAAATAAATACATCCTCCTAAAGACCAACTTCCGGGATTAAACCAATAAGCTCCAATATAAGCATATTTTTTCATCATATCAGATGCATTTTGATAGTTAGCTACCACACTAGCAAATCCTCTAATACCATCAGATAAAGAACTATATTTACTACAAGCACTTACACCTTGACCATTATAACATCTAATTCCCCAATAATTGTTTGTTGATCCTCCTGGACTCATTCCTTCAACAGCTCCACGAACAACTACTAACTCGGGATTTACATTACTGCTAACAGAAGTATCATATACTTCCTCAGCATGACCTACAAAGACATTAACAAATTCTCTAGAACAACTTGCTCCTGATTTATTACAATATGATCTTAGACGACTTACAAATTCTTCCTTAGTTAGTGAAGTTTCATGAACCGAAAAATCTCCACTTGCCGGTGCTGGTCTAGGATTTGATGCACTTACTCTTTCTGTTGGATCAGTGGTATAAGAAATATCATTACCACCTTCTCTTAGTTCATAATGTAGTATTGCTTTATCAGTACGTCCTGTTTTACCTACTTTTCCAATCAATTGTCCTTTCATAATACTTTTTCCAACAGTTACACTAGAATCAATTGATGCTAGTTTAGCATAAACAGTATAATCACCATTAGAATGTGAAAGGATAATCATATTTCCATAACCACCATTACATTCATAATCACCAACAGTACAATTATCAACAACGGTAACAACTTCACCATTATAAGTAGCAATTACATTAGTCTCTCCCTCAACTCCAACGATATCAATTCCATAATGTTCCTCTTCTTCTTGAGTTATAGGATTTACTCTTGGACCATAATAACTAGATATTTCAGTACTAGCAGGTTCCCCATCAGCATAGATTATGCCATTTCTTTCCTCAGTCTCATCAGAACCAATTGGCCAATAATAGCTATTTCTAGATGATTCATATTCTAAAGCATGATTAAATCCGACTTCATTGGAACTATTATAACTGATATTAATTCCATAATTATTTAATATAAAGATAATATC
>CAMXBB010000014.1 GCA_947179265.1 uncultured Bacillota bacterium | reverse complement strand
TTATCACTCCATTATTGATAATAATATCTCCAGCTTCAATTCCTTCATAACTCTCTTCAATTTCAATATTTCCAGATTCAATTATTACCTTTTTAGCAGCGTGAATAGCATCATCACCTGATTTAATATTATAGTTTCCATCCAATATTTGAATATAATCATTAGCATGAATTCCATCATCAGTTACATCAAGATTTATATTTCCCGATTCGATTAAAATACTTTCTCCTTTTAGTCCTTTAGCTGATATCGTCTTTCCATTCTCTTTTTCTTGAGGATTACCAGTTGTCTTTATATTAATATTTCCATTCTCTATAAATAAAACTTTCTCTGCTTGAATTCCATCCAATCTACTATTTAGATTCAAATTTCCATCTCTAATAAGAATAAAACCTCTATCATAATCTTTAGTATTAGATGACTTTAAGGCATTCTTTTGTGTATCTATATTAATATTTCCTTTTACTATCTCTATAGAATCCTTACCACATATTCCATCATCAATAGAATTAATATTAATATTTCCATCATTTATCTTAAAATCCTTCTTCGTATGAATTCCTAGAGCGTGATTAGCTTTAATATTTAAAGTACCTGTACCTGATATTAGTAAATCATCTTTACTATAAATACAAGCATCCGCATCACTACCTGTATATATCTTGCTATCAGTTAAAGTATTTATTGAATTCTCTGCAAGCTCAAGTTCCACTCTTTTGGCATCATCAACATATATAGCTGGTCCAATAGAGTTAGTAATACTGACATTATCTAGTATCAATTTTACTTTTCCCTTAGTATTAATCATGATAAAGCCATCTTTAATCTCTCCAGTTAAATGGAATATTCCTTCAGTTGTAATTGTTAATGACTTTTCTAATTTAATATCTTGAGTAGTATAACTTGACCAATCAACATCTACAATCCTTGATTTAATAGTATCTAAGGCATTTATAGTTGGTTCACTTTTTTCTTCAACTCGTTTATATCCTAAATAAAGAAAGATAAATAAACCACATAATAAAGCAAAAATAACACCTATAATTATATATTTTTTCTTATTCATCAAATATCACCTAGAATTCTGTAAAATCAGTTGGATGAGTTAGTATGATCTTTAAATTACCATTTCTAACTCTTAATTCATCTATAAACTCTTTTTCATTTATTCCACTATTAACTATTATTTCATAATTAAGTTCAAACATACTTCCTAAGTTTGTCGTCTTGATTTGCATAAGTCTGTAACTCTTAGTATATTTTTTTAAGATATCATCAAACACTTCACTATAATCTAAATCTTCAGGTATAAGAATCTTTAATACTCTTTCACATACATTATTATCATAAATTTTAATTTTACTCAAAACAAATATTAATATACAACCAATCATAGTAATAATTGCTGCTAATAAACCATATCCAAGTCCAGTAGCAAGACCAATTGTCATTGCAAAGAAAACCATCAATATCTCTCTACTATTTCCTGGCATACTTCTAAACCTTACTAAACTAAAAGTCCCTGCTATCGCAATACTCATACCTAAATTATTATTTATAAGTAAAATAACACATTGAGTAATTAAGGGTAATAAAGTCAAAGTAATTAAAAAGTTTTTACTAGTTCTTGTTGTAAATTTATGAGTAAGTGCAATAAGAAAACCTAATATAATGGATATCAAAATACATATCAATACTCCATATAAATTAATATTATTTTCCATACTTAATAAAAAACTATCTAACATTTTTCCATCTCCTCAACTTTTCTATAAATATTTCCAACCTTCGAAAAAGAAGTTGTATATATCTTATTCTTAGATAAAATGTTTGTTAACCATAGTGGCATTGCATCTAACACTTTTATTTCCATAATAAACACTTCTTCGTCAAAGTACTTTTCCCCTTCATTCCCTAATTCCAATCGTAAATCATCTTTTCGACTTCTAAGATTAGAATCAATAGTTATCCTTAAATTAGCATCATCTTTTCCACGATAACTTAAGCGATCATATGCTACAAATATATATGGTTTTAAATCATAATATTTAAAGTAATAATCAATTTCCTTCATTATTTGTGATGATTCCATAATACCTTTTTTGAGATAATCATAAAAATCTTTTAATCTGATTTTTATTCTTCTCTTTCCGACAATACCTTTATATTTATTCTTAACTTCCAAGAAAACATAATCATCCATCGAAGGTACTTCATAACTTCTTAATCGTAATTTAGCCTTAAAAGGAGGTTTTTCAAGCGAATTGGCTATTAAATCATTATGTATATTATCAAAATAGATATTACAAATCTTACTTTCAAAGAATTCATCTTCTTCGATATATTTATTGATATCTCTTAGAAATGCTTCTTTTTGTTTTTTATTTAATAAATATTTCTTTTCAACTCTTCGAAATACCAAGCCATCCATCTTAATCCCTCCTGAAAAAAGTTAACATATGAATTTGAATAATTTATGAAATTACAATGTTTTTTTTATGAAACTAAAACGATATATTGCTACAATACATAGAATTAAAAACATCATAGAAACCATAAAATAGATATCTAATAGTGAATTAGTTGTACCATATATATCTAATACTCCTTTGATATACATTCCAACTACTAAACATGCAACACTCGAATTATAGAATCGATAACTCCATTTATTATGAATCTTTCTTACTAAAGTAGTAATAACTATGCCCAAAATACATGTTACAACTCCTGGTAAAATCATATATGGAGAATAAACCTCATGTGAAAACAATTCGTATACATAGGAAAAAATCCCACATATTACTGACACTATAAAATAGATAATATTATTTTTTTTAATATCCAATGTATACAATATCGCTCACCTTTCTTTCCTCCATCTTTTTACCATCATGAGTTGGGTTATTAATAACTTTACCATTAAAGTATAAAGTACTAGATCCACCACCATCTAAATTATAAGCAATCTTTACATTATAGTCTTTCAAAATATTTGCTAATTCATAAAGAGACAAGCCTTTGCTCTCCTTAGTTCTTCCATCTGACACTAAGAATAAATAATGCAAATCATCAATAATGGCAATTGCTGTTCTTGGATTGCTTGCTCGAGCCTTTGCAACTTCTTCTTTTTCACCAACTACTACCTTACCATCGATTACTAATGCTGGTCCAAAAGATAAAACTTCTTTAGCATCTTTAATTGAGTCAAGTTTAATTTCTTTTTCTTTAATTATTTCAAAAGAACCATCGGATTTGATTACTAAATCGCTTTGATTCGCTTTTGAACTCTTACGATAGATTTTGTAATTTCTTAAAACATATCCTTTCTCTTGAACACCATAGAAATCTCCATTTATGGCAACTATTGCATCATGAGAAGCTGCTATCTTCGAAGTTACTTCTGATACATTTTTACCATAAGTATTCTTAGCAAAAGCAGTTTTTAAATATTTTACGTCCGATACCTTTATATCTACTAGATAGATATCAGTTTCAAGTTCCCTAACCCTATCGAGTTTGATTTCAATATTATTATCTTTATAGTAATCTTCTGTCGTTATAATACTCTCTTCATCAGGTAATTCTTCTTTAGTTGGTTCATCTTCTACCACTTGATATTCTTTAGTTAATACAAAAGTATCAAGTAAGATGTATGTCGTAAATGAAAGAAGTCCTAAACTAAATATTATTGTATATAACCATTTTTTCAAAATTTCACCTTCTAATCTTTAAATATAAATCTTTTTTGAATAGAGTAACTTATCGTAAATAACACTACTTCTATGACAATCTTTATTATATATTTGTTTAGACCAAGTATATTTACTAGTAAATGTAAAAGACTAGTATTTACAATTAAGATAAAGATTGCAAGCAGATAATACTTCATAATAGAATTCTTGATATTACCTTTATCTTTAAATACCACATTACGATTAATCGAATAATTAAACGTTGATGATATTACTCTTGCTACAATATTAGAAACAATTACACTTTTAAATATAAACGTTCCAATAACAAATAAAATATAATCTACTACAAAAGATAGCACAGAAGATGAAATAAATTTTATTATCTCTTTATATATTAGGTATGAATCTCTTAATGCATTAAAATGAGTACCTGAATTATTATCTTCATAAATAGTTTCAATAACTTCTTCGATTAGATTTATTTTCTTCTTTGGAGCATCTAAAATCATATTCATTTCGTATTCAAAACGATTTCCTTCTACAGCTAATAAGAATGGAATCAAATCACTTTTAAAAGCACGTAATCCAGTCTGTGTATCGTATATATCAATACCTGTAGATAGACGATAAGCAAGTCTCGTGATAGCATTTCCTAATCTACTTCTAAGCGGAGTTTTAGAACTACGTAAACGTTTACCTAAAAGAATTGTATTATCATTTTTAGAAACTATGTTACATAGATTGATAGCATCCTTAACTGTATGTTGTCCATCACTATCCATTGTTATAACGATTACATCCTTATAATTGTCATCAATATACTTTAATCCAGTCTTTAAAGCATATCCCTTTCCATGATTTTCTTCATAACTCAAATATTTACAATACTTCTTACATTTATTAAAAATTTTATCATATTTTTTATTACTACCATCATTAACCAATACTATTTCGAATTTATTATTACTTAATTCACTTAATATATCAATTAATTTCTCATTAGGTTCATATGATGGGATTAAAGCAATTTTCTTCATAATTACCTACCTTCTATTCCTAATAAATCGATATAAGATATTTACTTTGATTTATTTTCTTATATTTACTTGTTGTCTTTTTATTAGATATTATTTCAATATCATTATTTCCTTCTTTTAATGATTCCTCTTTAACTTTAACCTTAGTTCCATCCTCTTTTATTCCATAGATTACTATTTTTGATTCAGCATATGACTTGCTTAAAGTAACTTTATTATTTTTAGAAAATGTTCCCGTAGTTTTTTTACCATTTTTATTTTCTATTTCATATTGAAATTTGTCATATATTTCATATTGATTTTTATACCAATTGATTCGATCTATTAGCGAAGTTTTAAAGATATCCTTAGCATCAGCATAACTCTTATCTCCCTTTCGCCATGGATGTTTTGGATCTTGAACCATCATTGCTTTATATGGCCATCTAATGTAATTCATCTTTATACTAGTGTCTATCATTTTATAATACTCATCTAGTTTTTCTGGTAATTTAGATATCAAATCCATGTTTTCAATAAATATTTTATCAGCTAATTCCTGAAAATATTTTTTGTTAAACAATCCACGGAACCAATTATTTCTTATTCTTCTACTTAAAGCATAATTATCCAAGGTGAAATATCCTGTATTAGGAGCATAAATATAACTTCTATTCAAGGTATTATCCATATCCCATATAGGACCAGCATAAATTTTTCCATCCTTATAATAAAAGTAATTACTTCCTCTTTGAACATCAAAATTCAATGATAATTCTTGAACCCAGTAATATTTAGCAAAAGATTCTAAGTCGATATATTTTTCCAAATCTTTTTGTTTTATTTTTGGATCATTAAGTACCTCTTCTAATTTATTTAATTTAGTTCTTAAATTGTTCTTTAAAGTACTTTTTTCCTTTGAAGATAACTTATCTAAATCAGGATTCTTAATGGATATTAGGTTACCGCTTTTTAAGCGAATTTCATTCCCATCTGGATGATTTTCAATTTCAAGTAGATAATCATCATTATTATCAACTCTTGATTCATCACTTTCAACTTTGCTAGTTAAGATATAATTTCCATAATATTCATTATTTATAAATACATCAACAGGACGATATTCTGGAGTATAATCAAGTCCAATAGCATCTGCAAAATACAAGAATAGAGAATTACGCGAAAGACTTCCATCAGCATAATTTGTTATAAGCAACCAATCATTTGATGATTTCATTCCAAGAATCGAACTATTTTTACTCAATTTGATTGCAAATGGTTTCTTAGGCCTTGTCCAAGTAGCATTTCCACGTCCTTTAAACTTTTTCATATCAATACTAGTAATTTCCCCATTTGTATCTACAAGTGAAAACTTTCCTGTCTTAGAAACACTATGATTAGAGGATGATAAAATTTGCTTAAATGCCTTATTTCCACCATCTACGTCAATAAATAAGGTTGGAATATCGGAGATTACAACATTAATCTTGTATTCAGATATTTTTTCGACATTTGTCTCTAATTTTAAAGTTACTTTATCATGATTAAATATACTACTTATCTCTTCATTATAAGATTCACCAATCTTTTTTCCACTTTCGTCGTAAGCAGTTATAATTGTTTCTTTTTTTATACTAAATTTAATATTCAATTTACGACGATCAAAAGATGTAGGTAGATATAAGTAATATTCCTTGTCTTCACTATTATAAAGCCATTTAACACTTAAATTCGTATCACTATCACTTACTACAATTTCATCGATACTTAACTTTTTATAAATTGTATTATCTTTTAAAGTATGCGGTATTATTACAACCTCTTCGATTTGATTTTCCTTATCCTTTATATTATTATCTATTTCATCTAGGGATAAATTGCTATCATATATAAGATATAAACATCCTAGATTAAATATAATTAATAATATTGCTGCACTAATTATCTTCTTCATAAAATCACTCAGTATGTATTATATATTATAAGTTCTTTAAGTTCAATTAAAAGTATATTAATCCATAAAAAAACTATAAAGTTTTTACTTTATAGTTTTATTTTACAGCTTCTTTCAACTTTGGCATTTCGATTTCTTCTTCTTCATCTAAAGCATCAATGTTAACAGTAACTAAAGAAGTTTCTTCCTTTAATTCAGGTAAGCTTGCTCTTTTAATTACTATTCCATTTATCTTATATAAGAATAATCCGATCATCCATGTTACAAATAATCCCATAGCAAACTCATATAAACTCATTAGCATTGGATTAGTAAAAGTTGAGAATTCGTCAAATTCAATACTATTTTTATTGATATATTCAATTATACCTAAAAATGTAAAAGATATACCTAGTGGCATTACACTATTTACAATCTTTAATACAATACTACTCTTTTTACTTAATAGTGTTGCTAACATAATTATAATACCAATAATCATTACTATGATAAACTCTAATGTTGTTGGAAAATAAATTACCTCTAGTATTTTAGTAGAAACATTATCGATAAATATTCCTAAAGTTTTAACATAATTAGTTATATAAAATCCTAATATGATTAAACTCGATACTATTGAAGTAACTTTAACAGTCTTTTTATCCATCAACCTAGAGAATATTAATGATACTATTAATATTGCCATCTCTAGTAAGATTAAAATAAATACCTTCGAATTTGTTAATGTCATTATTGAGTTTTGCATAATCTCAAATATTGATAATTCTGGCATAAAATTTCCCCCTTTTTATTTAACACTATCTAATTCAAATACAAATACTGTTTGTGTATCATTACCATATCTTGTACATGTTATTAATGTTAATGTAGTTGCATCTGCATTTCTAGATATAGTAATATTACCAGTCTTTGGAACTAGATAATCATCAACTAACTTATATGTATAAACTTTACCATTATAAGTAATCTTTGCTGTATCACCATTGCTCAATTTATACAGATTTTCAAAGAATGAAACTGATGAGTTACCTCTATGTGCAGCTAATATCAAGTTTCCATTCTTAACATCTGGCATATCAGATCCTTTTATAAGCATAACATTATATTTTACTGAGTTATACTTAGAGTCTACTGATAAAAAACCCCTTTTTACCTTTATTTTAGGTATTTCTAAATATCCTATATAACTATCTTTTTTTGAAACCTTTTTAGTTGTTGTTGGTACCGTAGTACTTACAACCTCTGTTGGTACTGTAGTATCTATTTCTATTATTTCTTCTACCGGTTCTGGTAGAACAATCTCTTGTTCTAATAAATTTATATTCTTATAATTAAATAAATTAGATTTAATTCCACTGAAATATGTAAATGATATTAGAGCAATACCTATAAAAATTAAAAGAATGCTAAGGGTAATCTTAACATTCTTTGATAGTCTTCTTAGCACAAGCTAACCCACCAATTAGTAATGCAATACCACTTACAACTAATAACGTAGAATTTTTGTCAGTAGAAGGTACAGGAACCTCTTGCTTCTTTTCTTTAGTATTATAGAATGTGATCATTGCTGTATCGGAATAAACCCCTTTATTATCCCTAACTTTTAGTGTACCATCTTCTTTTAAATAGAAATAGATAACTTCTTTACTTAATAGATATCCTTTTGGAGCTGATACTTCAGATATTGTATAATATCCAGGATCTAACTCTATAGAATATGCTTTATTACTAGAAATGAACTCTTTAACAATTTGTCCTCTAGAATTTTTAATAACTAATTTAGCTCCGCTAACATATTCTTTTGTAGCAGAATCTCTTTTTTCAAAGCTTACCATGTCTAATAATTCATTAATCATAATAACTTTGTTAACTACTACATATACACCTTTATCATTCTTTGTATATACTAAACCATATTCATCTAATATAAATGATATAGTAGTACTTGATAACTTATATCCTTTTGGTGCAATTGTTTCAGTTAATGTATACTTACCTGGTGCAAGTATAATATCTCTTGGTTGATTTGTTGAAACCCAAGAAGTAACAACTTTACCAGCTTCATCTCTAACAACTAATGTAGCACCAGCTACTTCATTTGTTTGAGTAATATCAGTTTTACTGATTTTTACTGGATAAGTATCAGGTCTATGAGCTACTGTTAATGAAACTGAATCACTAACATTAACATTTTCAGTTATTGGATCTTGAAATAATACATTTTGATAATTATTATTATAATGATAATAATATCCAGTAGATTTAATATAAGATCCTGAAATGTTTACTTGGAATGTAACTTGTTTTCCTTCATCAATTTTTGCAACTGGAATTTTAACTTTAATACCATCATCACCTGATTTTACGATTAAAGATCCTTGTGGTGCATTAGATAATGAATATTTTAAGTTACCATTAATATTTTGTTGGTGAACTGTTATTTTGCTGGAAACAAAGTAATCACCATCTTCTGTGAATTTTACATTAGAAGCATCAATTTTGATAGTTCCAATTCCATTATTATTCTTTGACTTATAATATTTAGCTCCTTCATATAAAGCATATATATCTTTTGAAGGATCATTAGCTGTATCCTTATGTCTTATGATATATTCCTTTACCTCAGTAACTAAGTTGAAGTTATTTTGATTTAAATAATCTTCATAATACCAAACAGCCATTTGTGTAACATAGAAATCTCTATCTTTGTTACTTGTTTGTGGTCTGTTATTTAGAATGTAAGTAAAACCTGGATCAACTGTACCAGTTTTGGTAAATCTGATTCCACCAGCATAAGTTCTACTTTGATTCATACAGTAAATATAATATTTACCGTTTTCTGCTGTCTTAACGATTACAGGATAGTTTTTGATAAATTCAACTTGTCTTTCTGCGTCAGATACAACAGATGTTGGAATACTTGATACTGCATTAGCATTTAGCATTCCTCCAAATAGCATTACTGCTATCATCATGATAATTGAAAATAGTCTTAATTTCTTCATATTTGTCTTCTCCCCCTCCAAATATGCCTGCTATTCTAGCACATATTTAAATAAAATGCAAATTTTTTGGCCCAAAATATAAAAATTTTATGAAAAAGGCGTATTTTAGGCATATTTTAGCGTTTTTTTCTATGTTTTATAAGCCATATATAATAAATTAGATGCAAAAAGTTATTGCACTACTGCTTTTTTTATGTTATATTTATAGAGCAATGGCAAGACATGGATCTTTAGCTCAGTTGGTTAGAGCATCCGGCTCATAACCGGGCGGTCGTAGGTTCGAGTCCTACAAGATCCACCATTTTTTATTTGCAGGTATGGCGGAACTGGCAGACGCGCTAGACTTAGGATCTAGTGGAGCAATCCGTGCAGGTTCAAGTCCTGTTACCTGCACCATATTGATATCAAACTTGAGCTTTTCGAGTTTAAATAAAAAATACTTTCAATTTAATTTTGAAAGTATTTTTATTTTGCTAATTAAAAAAATAAATTTTTATATATTAATTCCTTTTGATGACACTATCTTTTTTTGAGGTGCTATTGTATATGTTACATAAGAGCTTTCTTCTCTTCCATCAGGATATCTTAATCTAACTGGTATTTGAAAATTAAATCCTTCTTCAAAATTTACTTCACTAGATAAAACGTCTTCTTTTTGTTTTTTTAGCATACAATCTAATAAGCAATAGTTTCCGCTGTCTCCTTTATATAATGGAAAAGTATGTGCTTCCCTTACTCCTGAATAATTTGTAAAATATCCTTGAACCAAAACCGATTGAACTCCACTAAAGTTTAGTAAATTACAAGCAACGGAATTAACTTCAACACATTTTGCTAAATCTCCAGTTCCAACAAATTTTGAAATCCCATAAACAATTTGTTCGTTTTCATCATCTACAACAGCTATTCGTTCATCAGCAGCATAATTATCACGTTGTCTAGCAGGATGCTTATATGCCTCTAAATATAGTTGAGCTAGTTTTGCGTTTTCAATTGCTTCTGGAGTATTTTGCATATGAAACCAATTTCTAGATAAATTCCTAACTGCAGCAAAAACTACACTTTGAAATGTTTTATCAGAAGATTTTAATTTTTCTCTAATTAAATTGATAAATTCAACATATACTTGTTCAGAGTCAAATCTCATTTTTAATGGATATAAACCATTATTAATAGTTACCAAATCTTCTTTTCCGACACCACCAACATAAATAGCTAATGGCATATCTTCATTATTGCTATATTTTTCTTTGGTTTGTATAGGATTGATTTCTGTTATTTTCTCATATACTTCTTCTGAGGTTAAATTTGATTTTATCAACTGTTCAAATGTTTCTATATCATACATATTAATCTTCTCCTAGCATAATTATAACACACTTTACCTATGCAAATAATTATTGAATAAAAATAATGTAAATACTACTTTAAACTTTGTTTTATGTCTTACTTTCAAGAATACTCGCAAAATATGGTTTGCTATTCAAAATTTAAAATATGACTGAATTTTTTATTTTATAAAAGTATAATCAATTTGTTAGATAACTATCTAATAAATCATGATACAATAACGTATTAAGGAGAAAGTTTATGAAAATAAATACAAAAGAAGAAATTGATGCATTACTTGACTATTGCAAAGCTGTTCCATATTCACAAATATCTGCTGGAGGTAATTTTTATAAAATTAAAGCACAATCATTTTTATACCCTAATGGTACAGTACAAACTAGAGAATATATTGATAAAAGAAAAGCTAGTGTTGTTGTACCAATAACAGAAGATGGAAATGTTGTTTTCGTTATTCAACCAGTTGCGCTATCAGAGGAAGGAGCTTTAATAGAATTTCCATCTGGATACTGGGAATGGAAAGAAAATGGACTTCAAGCTGGAAAAAGAGAGTTATCAGAAGAAACAGGTTATGTTCCAGATGAAATAGTATACCTTGGGAGTCATTATCAAGATCCTGGAAGCATTAGACAAAAAGTCGAAATATACTTAGCCTTAAATTGTAAAAGATTACATGAGCAACATCTTGATAAGGGTGAATTTATAAAATTCGTTGAAATTCCTTTTGACTTTGCTTTTGAACTAATGGATGAGGGATATCTAGGAGATGCCAATACCTATATTGCATTAATAAAAAGTACTAGAGCTTTACAAAAAAGAAATAAAAATGATCAACATAGATTGATTAAAACAGATAAGAGTTTTTAATAACAACTCATCAAAAAAAAACGATTGACTAACAACCGTCTTTTTTCTATCTATGATAATGACCACTTGGAGCCCTAGGATCTGTTGGATATCCTCCTTCTGGATAATCTCTATAATCACGATTCCTCCTAGTTATATTTTCTATTGCATTTAAACAACTTTGAGTATTAACATTAATACTACTTCCTATTCCAAATGATGCATACTTCATTACTTTAATCATTCCCATTGCCCGCAATGTTAAAAATAAATCATGATATAGATTAGCATCACCTTGATTATATTCAGAAATTAATTCTAAATTAAAATTGGTATTTAAGGCTTTTCTTATCATATTTAATAAAATCTCTTCATTAGTTGATGATGGCTTTGCACATCCCCTTATCGTTCTTCCAAGTTTTATTGTTGGCATTTGAAATATTCCATAAAAATCAAGATTGGATAATATAACACAATCCAAATCTCTCCGAGTTGTAAATTCAGGTCTTTCTTTATTAGCAGAATAATAGGTTAAATACTCAGCCAACTCTTGAGCAAGGCACTCCTCTATCATCCAAAATCCTTCTTTGATAAATTCCTTATAATGTAAGTCAGCACCTTCTAATCCTTTACTTGCTAAAGTTGAAGCTATTGTATTAGTAAAAAAATTAATAACTTCTTCATTAGCTAATATATTTAATATTTTATGTCCCATCTCATGAAACATATATAGTCTTCTAATTTCAGCTGCAGATAAATCTGGACTATTAGAATGTCTAGTCATTCTTCTATTTATTTGAATTCTATTACCTATACTATTACCAAATACTCCAGATAATTCTGATGGTAAAAATTCAGCTATCCTAAAGCCGTTATCTTTATCTATTAATCTTTTTAAAATTCTACTTAGATTTTGTCTAGTAATTATTCCTGTTGCAAAACAGGTTGCAAAGAATATTTCTACATCATGAATTATTTCTGGTAATTGATTTCTAATATCATAACTGTGAGCAAAAGAAGTATACATCAATCTTATTAAATAAATCTTTATCTTAGGAAAATTTTTCCAGTCAAATTTAAATCTAAAGTTGGGATACTCTTTATTTATAAATTCATTAAAATAACTCTCAATTGCTTCATCATCAAAGGTCCATAGGATATCATCTTGTGCCATATTACCATCTACCTCTATTTTTATTATATCATAATTATATTTTATTCTTGTTTATGATTATATTTATTTTATAATATTTTGTACATAGAGGTGACATTATGGATTCAGACAAAATAAAAAAAG
>CAMXBB010000013.1 GCA_947179265.1 uncultured Bacillota bacterium | reverse complement strand
TATCCTGTTTCTTCACTTAATTTTCTATATTTGATATTAACTAGATTAAATATATATAATTTTTTGTTAATTGGTACTTGCAAATTATGCAGAATTGTTATAGTATATACAACCAAGAGGTGGAGATATGGAACATATTGAATATGAATGTACTGTTTTGAATATCGATTTAGACCGAATTAAATCTAAATTAGAAAGCCTTGGAGCAAAGAATAAAGGGGAAAAATTTCAAAAACGTTATACTTATGATTTTAATCCAGTAAGAAAAAATTCTTGGATAAGATTACGTACTAATGGAGAACTAACAACTCTTTGTATCAAACAAGTTGTTGATAAGAATGCCATTGGAGGAACTCGTGAGTTGGAAGTTGAAGTAGCAGATTTCGAGGAAATGAATGCTATTTTAGAAAGACTAGGATATCATCATCGTAATTATCAAGAAAATAAACGTAATTCTTACGAATTAAATGGGGTATCAATTGAGATTGACTCCTGGCCCCTAATACCAACGTATCTTGAAATTGAAGGTTCGTCTGAAAGTGAAGTCTTGAAAGTATTAAAACTAATGGATATAGATGAAAGTGAAATGACAACTCTTGATGTTGAATCAATATATCGTGAAATTTATGGTATTGATGTAAATAGTATCGAGGAATTGAGATTTTAAATGCAAGTTTGTTGGAATTTAACCAATCTATGTAATAGAGATTGCGTATATTGTTTTCGTGAGCTAAATGAAAGACAATTAAAATTACATCAAAATTTGAGCGTTATCGATAAGTTAAATTCTATGGGGGGTGAAAGAATAACTTATTGTGGTGGAGAACCACTTCTATATCCGAATCTAATTGAACTCATGAAATATTCAAAATGTTTAGGTATGACAAATAATCTAATAACTAATGGATCATTATTAACCGAAAAAAATCTAGATTCTTATTTGTTGTATGTTGATAAAATAACTTTTTCCATTGATTCACCAAGTGACTATGTTAATCAGGCAACAGGTAGAGGTAAACATTATTATGAACATATCAAGGGACTTTTACCAATAATCCATGAGAGATATCCTGATCTAGTAATAGAAATTAATTCTGTTGTAACTAGGGAAAGTATTAAAGAAGTAGATTATATGTTTGAAACAATAGCAGGAGAATTAAGTTTCTATGGTATAAAGAAATGGAAAATATCTAGATTTTGTCCATTAAGAGGACGTGCTAAAGAAAGAGAAAATCTATTTAGTTTGCCTGATAGAGTATTTGATGCAATAAAGAATAAATATGATGGACAAAAGGCAATGTTTGAAATATCTGTAAGGGATTATTCAGATATTAATGAGAATATTATTGTTTCACCTAAAGGAGCATTAAAGTCTTCACAAGGTACAGAGGAAACTTTAATAGTCGATAGTATTTTAGATACACCAGTTGATGAGATTACAAAAGCCTTAAGGCTTGGAGGTTATCATGTATAATAGTAGTTTAAATTTAAATCTATATAAAATATTTTATGATGTAGCACAATATGGTTCAGTTTCTACAGCATCAAAAAATTTAATGATTTCACAACCAGCTATATCTCGTTCTATTAAGAAATTAGAAGAAGACTTAAATGTAACATTATTCTATAGAACACTAAATGGTATGGTTTTAACCGAAAAAGGGAAAGAATTACTAGGGTATGTAGAAGATGCTTGTAATAGTTTAAGAATCGGTGAAAGAACGATGATGGAAACCAATAATTTAATTAAAGGTAAATTATCTATCGGTGTTCCATCACACGTTGCATCATTTTATCTATTTGATAAGATAAAGAAGTTTCATAAGGATTATCCTAATATTGAAATATCTATTATCAGTAGATGTACTGCTGAATTAGTAAAGTTACTTGAAAATCATGAGATTGATTTTGTAATAGATACATCTCCAATATGTGGTAATGAAAAAGAATTACATATTGAAGAATTAATCAATTGTAATCATTGCTTCGTTACCTTAAGTGATGATACTTGTAATGTAAGTTGTCTTAAGGATTTAGAGGATCTTCCACTAATTTTACCAGTTATGAGAAGTTCTCACAGAAAGAGATTACATGAAGTAGCATTAGAAAATAATGTTACATTTAAAAATGTTTTATCTATTGAAACCAGTGAAATGATTGAAGAATCCGTTTTGCAAGGTAATGGTATCGGATATATATTAGAAGATGTCGTAAAGAGTGAGATAGATAAAGGAATATTAAAGAAGCTTCCAATAAAGGAAAGTCTTCCATTCGTAACATTAAATCTTGTCTATATTGATAAATATTTAATGAGTGCTCCTAAGGAGTTTATAGATAAGTATTTAAGATAATGTTAACAAATAGTTATATAAGATATAAAAATAAGTAATACCAATAAGATAATGTTATAATTCATATTTATATTTGGTATTTTACAAATATTTAAAAATCTTTATAATAGTTAAATGTAACTTGAATTATGAGGTGTAATAGATTCAAAAAGTTCGTTAATTCACTTAACTACACACCAATAACGGACACTTAAATCACTTGCATCTTTATCATCAGGTACATTGATTGTTTAACATCATTTTAAAAAGAATAAAAAGGGAATTTAAATAGGTATCAATTGTTGTTGTAGCTTGTTGATAGTCAAAATATAAAAAAAGACCAATAATAATTTCTTAACTACAAAACAAACCATATAAATTTAAATTCAAAAGAATGCATAGAAATATGCAAAATACACTATTCTTTGAATCTTTGTGAAAATCAATATCTAGCGAAACAACAATTGATATTTGATATTGGTTAGAATAAAAAGGAATAGATTGTAAAAAGGGGAAAGAATAAAAGGGGAAAAGAACATGAAAATGTTCTTTTTTCATTGTGTAAAAATATTTACACAATATGACAAAATTTATTATTTACAAAAAAGTTAGGGCATTTTAAAAAAAAAAAAAAAAAATGATAATATTATTATAGAGAAGTTTATCATTTTTTAGAAAGTAGTGATACCTAATATGAAATTAAATAGAAGACTAAATAAAAAGTTTAATAAAACAACAATATTGTTACTTGCAGTAATGTTTATAGGATTAGGGTTTGCAGCATTAAGTGCAACACTAGGAATTACTGGTCATGCAATAATTGGAAATATTTCCTTTGATGTTCATTTTGCAAATGTTGAAGTTAAAGAAGGAAGTATGGAAGCACAAAGCCCAGCAACTATCGATGCATCAGATAAAACGCAAATTAACTTTAGTCTTCACTTAACAACACCAGGACAATTCTATGAATTTGAAACTGATATCGTAAATAATGGAACCCTAGATGCATATTTATCTAGCATTGAATTATTAGGTTTAGATGAGACTACTAAAAAATATTTAAATGTAACTTATAGATATGTTCCAGGTGGCAAGATTAGAATAAACGATTTATTAAAATCAGGAGAAACCGAAAGAATAAAAGTAAAAGTTGATTTCTTATATGATATAACTCTTGATGATTTACCTTCAGAAGAAAAGTCAATTGATTTTACTTTAAATCTAACATATACACAAGATAATGGGACTGGTGTTGAAAGAGATAAATCAGAAATTGTAGTGGATATTTTAGGTCAAGATATGATAGCTTATATTGATAATGTTAAGAGTAAATATGTATCTAGTGAAAAAGGAATAAATTTTTGGTATGCCTCATCAGATACCAATGGAAAAGGTTTATACCTTAGAGCAGGAACCGAATATGATAAATATCCGATATTCTATCTTCGAGGAGAAGTAGATAATAATCATGTTCTATTTGGAGGATTTTGCTGGAAGATAGTAAGAACGACAGAACAAGGAGGAACAAAATTAATCTATAATGGACTTCCGGATTCAAATAATCAATGTAATAATACAGGAGAATCTTCACAATTAAGTACAAAGTCAGTATTTAATATAAAGAATTATGCATCAGCGGATGTCGGATATATGTATGGAACAAGATATGAATTTGATACATCATCGTCAAATACAACAACAAAATGGGAAGATTCTGATTATCCGTATATCTATGGAAGTGATGTAACCTATAGTGATGGAGCTTACACACTAACAAATACGTCATCATCTGATACAATAGCAAACGTCAAAACTAAACACTACACATGTAAATCAATAACTGATATTTCATGTGATACAGTATATTATGTATACTCATACTATAATGGAAAAGATTTTGCCATAGAACTCACAAATGGAGATAAGCTGGATAGTATAATAAACAAATCAAATGTAAATGAAAATGATTCAGCAATGAAGATAACACTCAATACATGGTTTGCAAGTAACTTAGCAGGTCAAGAAAGTAAACTAGAGGATGCAGTATGGTGTAATGATCGAAGTATAGCAAGTGGAGGATATCTAGTGGATTTTGATTTAACACGATATAGTTCTAATGGTGCAACATATTTTGATGTATATGCAAGAAATGTGAATTCTTACTTTTTTCCAGGATTAAAAGATGAAGAAGCATGTATAAATCAAAATGATCGTTTTACAGTAAATGATACAAAAGTTGGAAATGGATTATTAAAATATCCAGTCGGACTTCTAACAGCAGATGAAACACGAGTAGCAGGAAATGGGTATAATGGATATAGTGATAAAACGTATTTATGTAATGGTCAGTCTTATTGGACTATATCTCCTCGTTCTGTAGCTGGCGCTGGTCATAGCTCTAGCGTGTTCGTCGTTGGTTCTTCTGGTTTTCTGAGCGACTCCGACGTGACTATCTCTCGCGGAGTTCGTCCAGTAGTTGTCCTAAAAAAAGGAATAGTTGCAGTTAGTGGAGATGGGACTTCAACTAATCCTTATGTAGTTGGCTGATTGACGGACACCTTTTGAATAATGCTGGTTGAAACTGGTAGTTATAAGTATGAGTCTTTCTTATAGTAATATATAAACTAAAAGAACATGAAAATGTTCTTTTCTTTTTGTATTAACATATATTCTATTAGGTGATGTGTGTGAAAAAAATTATACTATTAATGATATTACTTATTCCCATTAACGTGTTTGCGGTGGGGGATAATGCTAAGGCGAATATTTTAATAGATTATGCAACTGGTACAATAATAACGGAAAAGAATAGTAATGATGAACTTCCAATGGCTAGTATGACAAAGATGATGTCTCTTTTGCTTATTATGGAAAGAATCGAATCTGGTTCTATTAAATTAACAGATATGATACCTGTAAGTGAGAAAGCAGCTTCTATGGGAGGAAGTCAGATTTATTTGGAGGCAGGAAGTAAAATGACTCTAGATACTTTACTTAAAGCAGTATGTATAGCATCAGCAAATGATGCGATAGTTGCTATAGCAGAATATGTTGCTGGAAGTGTTGATGAATTTGTTAATCTCATGAATTTCAAAGCTAAGGAATTAAATTTAAAACATACTAGTTTTAGAAATGTCCATGGATTAGATGAAGAAGGTCATTATTCATCTGCTCATGATATGGCATTTATTGCAAGAGAATTATTAAGGCATCAGTTAATACTTGATTATTCTAGTATCTATGAAGATTATATAAAGCATCCTGATGGCACAAATACATGGATTGTTAATACCAATAAGCTAATCAATTTCTATGAAGGTTTAGACGGCTTAAAAACTGGTTATACAACTAAAAGTGGATTTTGTATAACCGCAACTGCTAAAAGAGGGGAAATGCGTCTTATAAGTGTTGTAATGGGAGAAGCAAATAATAATATTCGTAATCAAGATACTATTGAACTCTTAAATTATGGTTTTGCTAATTATAAGATTGAAACGATTGTTCCTAAGACAAGAGTTTTAGGTAGTTCCAATGTTTTATTTGGTAATCATTCCAAAGTTGATCTAAAATTAAGCGAAGATGCAGTTGATTTAATCAATGTCTTAGAAGAGAATAGTTACTCATATGAAATCGTTAAAGATAAATTAAAAGCTCCGATAAATGTGGGAGATAAGGCTGGAACGTTATATATTTATTCCAATGATGTAAAAATTGGTGAATATGAATTAACTGTTGATAAAAGTGTTAGAAAAGCCAATATATTTGAACTATACCTCGATAATTTTAAAAGATTATTAAAGGGATCAAACTAAGATAAATACGATATTTATCTTTTTTTCTTGCATAAATTTGCATTTTGTTTTAAAGTTGATATAGGAGGCTATGGTTATGAAAATTGAATTATTGGGCGCAATAGATTACGCCAAGTTAAAGAATGAATTAAAGAATAGAAATGTTGAAAATGTTGATGAAATAGTTGAATATATAAAGGAACTTGAAAAGTGGGGTAGAGCTGATAAGGTATCTGCTGCTGGAAGACTTTCAAGATTCGCTGGAGATGTTTTTGAAGTTTTAGGACTTACAGAAGAAAATACATTTGACAAAAATACTAAATATATTAAAAGAGTTACTGGTATGGGACATGATTCCATAACTGATCATGATTACTTAGTATTTGCTATTAAAGATGTATCTCCAGTAATTGAACAAACGATAATTGCTGAAAGATATTCTAGTTTTACAATAAAGTCTAGAAGAGAAGCTGATTTTTCTAATGCAGGTTTTTATACACCTGATTTTCATGATAAGAATGGTAATGTAATTCTTAACAATGAAGAAGCAAAGAATGAATATCAAAATTATATGCAATATTTATTCTCAGTATATTCTAGATTAGAAGGAATGGGACTTCCTAAGGAAGATGCTAGATTTATTCTTCCATATTGTTATAATTCTAATATCATTATGGGTGTAGATGCTCACACTTTAAAGGATATGATTATTAAGTATACTAAGACTCATTTATCTAAGATTCAAGAGATAAGAGAGTTCGGTGAAGCATTAAGACGTATTGCTGAAGAACATATTCCTTATATTATAGAAGAGATTGATAAAGTTCCTTATAAGGATGAAGATCCAGTTAGAAAAGTAATAGATGATAATATTGATAGCGAAGAGTACCAAGTATTAGATGGAGTAAAATTACTTAATTCTTCAGCTAATATCGATGATACGATTTTAGTGTCAGCATTAATGGGAAGATATCAATATACAGCTGAGCAAGCTAAACGTTTACTAGATAGTGCAGTAGCAGAAAATCCAAATTTCAAAGAGGAATTGATGCATAGTATCGTATTTGCTGGAGATAAGCATGAACTTACTCAAGTTAATTTCCAATTCCATGTACCATTATCTTTAGCTGTATTGACTCATTTAACGAGACATCGTGCTCATGAACTATTGGTACCTGAATTTGCTCCTACAGTTGACTTGAGTCAATATAAGATACCACCAAAAGCTAAAAAGATATGTCCTGGTGAGTTAGAAAAGATATTTGCTTCTAATATCGATATGTATAATCATTTTAAAAACGATTATGGTATTAGAGATGAAGATTTAGTATACTTCACTTTATCAGGAAATATGGTTAATGTAGTAACCAACATGAATGGTAAAACAGTAGAGCATATCTTAGCATTAAGAGAATGTTCTAAAGCTCAATGGGAAACTCAAGGAATGGCTAGAGGAATGCATAATGAAATCAGTAATCTTGAAGGTGCTGAATTATTTTCAAGCATGTTAGGTTCTTCTTGTATGACTCAAGGATATTGCAAAGAGGGAAAAGAATCTTGTGGAAAGATTCAAAAACTTCAAGAAGCTAAGAAAAAATTAGAAATCACTTCATAGAAGTGATTTTTTTATGGTATGATATTAATGGTGATAATATATGATAAATAAGTATCGACGTTTAGTAGCTTTTGTAATAGATATGTTTATAGTATCTGCTTTAGCTATATTTATATCTGGTAATTATACCTATAATCCATATCTTTATGATATGGACGAGGCTTATAAAGAGTATGAGTCAATTCAACCTACAATTGAAGATGTTTCATCGATGTCTAATTTTGAAAGTTTTATAGCTAATGCTTCAAGCAAGTTATATAATTTACATAAATCACAGGTCTATATCTATGGATGGTATTTACTATTTTACTTTTTATATTTTATAGTATTTGCATATTTTACGGAAGGACAGACTTTAGGTAAAAAGTTTACCAAATTAAAGATTGTAAAAGATGATGATAGTCGAGTGGGAATAAAGGAATTATTGCTTAGAAATATAACCAATGGATCAAGCTTCTTCTTGGGGGCTACTATATCTATAACCTTAAATGTAATAGGAGTGTTTATCTTTAATGGAGAGAGCTTTTATTTCATCTATTGTTTCATAGCAGGATTGGTTGGATATGCTTTAGAGATAGCAAATGTTGCAATGTTTACATTTGGTAAAGATAATAAGTGTTTAAATGATAAGATATCTAGAAGTAAGGTTATTGTTTTAAATTAATATTATTTTATATTTATAATAAATGTGTTATAATTGTTTAAAGCGAAGGAAGGGTATAAATATGGCTGTTACAAGAAGTGAACTTAGAGAAAAGATAATGACTATTTTATATCAAATTGAATTATATCAAAGTAATAACATAGAATATAATATTGATGATGTTATCAAAGAAAATTTAGATATTGAAAATGAATTTGTTAAGGACATTGTATATGGAGTAATCACGTATAAAGATGAGCTTGATGAAATTGCTAACAATCATCTTGCTAATTGGACAATTTCAAGATTGGATTCAATGGGAAGAGAAATTTTACGTATGGGAATTTATGAGATTAAGTATACCGAAACACCTGATCTTGTTGCTATTAATGAAGCTTTAGAGCTTGCTAAGAAGTATAGTGATGATTCTGTTCGTAAAATGATTAATGCTGTCTTAGATAAATTGGTTAATGAAGAATAGATGTACTATTCTTTTTATTGTCCATAAAGGAGGAATAATAGATGTATGGAGCAGTATACGGAGATCTAATAGGGTCTTTATATGAATATAGGGAGTTTTTAAGTCGTGATGTTAAGAGAATGATTAAAGCTAGTGAAGAAAGTGAATTATTGAGTGATGAGTGTTTTATAAGTGATGATACGATTCTAACGGTTGCTGTTAGGGATGCTTTTATCAATAGAAAACCATATGATGAGACTTTAAGAAAATATATTTTAGAGCATTCAGAACCTTTAAATAGAGAAGGATATTTTGAGTATATGTTTTCACCTAATATTATAAAATGTGCTAGGGAAAATATGTGCGGAAATAGTATGGGAAATGGAGCTATTATGCGAATCAGCTCAATACCAGAAGCATCTAAAACGATGGTTTTTATGCTAAATGAGGTTATGAATGCTACTCGACCAACACACAATTCACCTAGTGCTATTAAAGCAGCTTTGTGTGTGTCAATAATAATCTATCTTGCCAAGGAAGGTATACCTAAGGATAGAATAAAGCAAATGATTGATGCTCGATATAAGTATGATTATAATTTTAACTTAGATACGCTTCGAGAGAATATGAAATTTAATAAGACTTGTGATGATACTATGCCACTAGTTCTTTATGTAATATTTAATACTAATAGTTTTGATGAAGCGATGCGTATGATGCTTTCTTTAGGTGGAGATACAGATACAAATTGTGCAATAGTTGGAAGTATAGCAGAAGCTTTATATGGTATGGATGATAGTTTAAAGAGTAAAGTAGATTTATACTTACCAGACAGCTATCAAAAAGTTTTAAAAACTAGTGCTAAATTGATGTAAATAGCATATTAATATAGAGATTAATTTGTTATTATATAATAACAACGAAAGGAAAATTATGGAAAAGATAGATTTAAGTGCAACTATTATTGAAAGATTTACAATAGCTAACGATAATAATAGAGAATTGGAAAGACTAAATACTTTATTTAGCTACTTCATTAAGGATAATATTGATAATTTATTTGGTAGAAATCAATTTGATGAAGATGAATTAGATATTGTAAAGGTAAAAGATGGATTGGTTGTTGATTCGATATTCGGGATAAAATTGTGTATCGATATGAGTAATGATGGCGATTTTGCTATTGTAGCTAAAAATGGTGACAGTGATGAGGTATTTTTCTCAATCTATATGGGTGATAAAATTGCAATAAACGAATGCTTTGTTGGAGATCATTCATATAAGTATGCAATCGATATTGCTGAGGATCGTTTCTCATATACTGTGACTGATGCTAATCAAGAAACTGAATTTGAGGCTTACTTACTACCACTCGGAGCTAAAAGAAATACCTTTGAGATATTCGAATATAAAAGAATGATTCCTGAACAAACTGACACAAAAACATTGTTTGGAAGAATTGTTGGCAAGATTAATGGTGAAGGTTTCGTAAAATTGGATATGGGCTATGCCTTAAAAGATGTTGTTAGCCATGCTAAAATTATATTTGATAAATTAAAAAGAAGCTCAAAAAGAAAAAGAACATCAATTAAGAATAGAAAAACAAGGAAATTAATCCTTGTTTTTTTTATAATATTTCTTCTCTTGGTAATAATAGTATTTTTCTTTTAGATATTAATTCATCTAATTTTAATTGATCATTTAGTAAAAGAGCAGCTCTAATCAAATCACTTTCAGAGACGCTTTTAGTTCTCCATGTTCTTGCAACATAAGTGGTATTTGCAAATACTGGTCCGTAAACCATACCATCATCTGATATTGAACAATCGTAATATTCTTCACCAGTTTCTAAGTCAAAAAATCTACCTTTTATTGTGAAGACTTTACGGAATCTTTCTTCATCGGTCATTCTTCTAGAAGTTATTTGGCCTTTTTCATTAATTCCCTCAAAAATTATTAAATCAGCTATTAAAATATTAGTTGCAGATACTTCATATTTTTCCATCAATTTCCGTCCCCTTTGAAATAATAGTTTTAATTATAGCATATATTGTTCATAAATGCAAAAAAGTATTCATAAATATTAAATATATGTTGCTATTGTAATTGTTTTATGTTATAGTAAAAAACATATTTTTAGGGGGTGCGGTATGAAATTATTAGAGAAAAGAAGTATTGTCATTGAAAAACTTGATAAGTATGTAGTGGATTATGAGATTGAAAATGATCGTATAAAAGTCTTAGCAAATAATGGTGAATATCGTATAGTAAAGAATACTGAGAATAATATTGCAATATTAAATCAAACAATCGTAAAGAATAAGATTAATATTGCAAAGAAAATCGATGCATATGAAAAGAATAGTTCTGAAAGATTAGTTATCTTAATAGCAACTATATTACTATTGTGTGGATGTGGAGCTTTAATTCCGTTCTCATTTTTTACTGGTAGTTACATTTTATTTGCGACATCAATCTTAGTATTTGCAGTATCAGTTGTACTTGCAACTATTAGTGGATTTAATCTATATGTACTTGTTAAGGACATTCAATCTTTAAAGAGAGCAACTGGTTATAAACAAGCAAGAGAATTTACTTTTAGACGTCTAAATGTAAAATCAATAAAAAGTCACAATTAAGTGGCTTTTTATTATGGTATAATTTAAATAGGTGAATAAGATGGCTAAAAAGAAGAAGAGGCGTAAATTAAAAAAGTCAGTAAAAATTGTTTTGTTAGTATTAGTAGTTTTCATCGGTTATAGTGTCTATTCTAAGCTAAGTAGTGGAGAAAACAGTGTAATAGATAAAGTTAAGGATGAGTTAAAACAATCACCTAAGATTACTTTAAATTATGAAAAAATTTATTTAGCGATTGGTGAGAAAAAAGCAGTTACGGCAAATATTAGTGATGTTATATGGTCTAGTGATGATGAAACTATAGCATCAGTAGAAAATGGAAATATTAAGGGATTAAAGGCTGGAAATACTAAGGTTCAAGTAGCAGCAAATGGTGGAAAAGCGACTTTGGAAGTTATTGTAACTGACCTAATAGTAAAACCAGCTATTAACAATAATAAGGATTTTCTAACTTGTAAACGATATAACGATGCTGAATCTAATTTGTTGGAAGAATTGCTTGAATATCGCATTAAAGAAGCTGGAATGAACACTCGTGCTGGTGCTGTTGCGGCAGCTAGATTTTTGAGTTTAGAGTTTCCATATCGTATTACATATTTTTTAGAAAATGGAAGGCTTATTACTAATGGTGTAAGAACCTATGCTGATGGTGAAGGAAGATATTATCATAAAGGTTTATATCTAAATGAAAAAAAGTTTAAAGATTTGAAAGCTAATAGTTATGGTCCTGCAATTTGGGGATGTGAACTCTATAATGCAGTAACTTATAAGAATACCCGTAATGGTTTAGACTGTAGTGGATATGTCTCTTGGGCTTTATATAATGCTGGATTTGATGTCGGAGATGGTGGAGCAGGAATAAATGAAAGTATTGATAATGACTTAGACGATTTAGGTGAAAAAATACCTGCAACTAAAGCTTCTATCGATAGTGGGAAAGTTAAGGTTGGTGATTTAATCGGAAGATATGGGCATATAGGTATAATAATTGGGATTGATTCTGAATATATTTATATAGCTGAGGCTTTAGATGACGATCTTCATGTATTGAGTGTCAAACCAGAAAATATAAATCGTAATTGGACTTATATCGAACTTATGGATAAAGTATATAAAGAGGATGGTAATCTAACAAATATGTGGTAATAAGGAGAATAACCCATGAATATCTTTGAACTCATACTTTTAGGTATTGCTATCGCTGCTGATTCCTTTGCAGCTTCTATATTAATAGGTATAAAGGAAAAGAAAAATTTTAAAACTTATATGTTAGTAGCAACGATGTTTGCTACTTTTCAATCTTTAATGCCAGTTATAGGGTGTTTACTTATTAATATCTTTGCTGGCTACTTGATTGCTGTTGATCACTATATAGCATTTATATTTTTATTATATTTAGGGATTAATATGATAAGAGATAGCGAAGATGAAGAGTATAGGGGAATAAAACTGGCTTCTATTATTATGCTTTCAGTTGCGGTTACAATTGATGCTTTAGCCGTTGGAATAACTTATAGTGTATTAAAAATATCTATTCCTTTAACGATAATTATTAATTTTTCGATAACCTTTATAACTACTATAATAGGAATATTTTTAGGAGAAAGATTAGGAGAAAGGTTAAGAAGTAAAGCTAATATTGTAGGTGGCTTGATTCTTATCCTAATAGGTTTAAAGATTTTATTAACTCATTTACATATTATATAAAGTAGATAAAAGAATAATTATATATTATAATTATTTTGAGGTAAGTATATGAATCAAGAAGAATTTGCAAGAAAAATAAGACAAATAAGACGGGATAATAATTTGACTCAAGGGGAGTTTGCTTCATCTTTGGGGGTAACATTTCAAGCCGTTAGTAAATGGGAAAATGGTCGTAATATGCCCGACATTGCGATAATTCAAATGGTGTGTGAAAAGTATCATATTGATATAAATTATTTGCTTGGTAATAAATTTAATAT
>CAMXBB010000012.1 GCA_947179265.1 uncultured Bacillota bacterium | reverse complement strand
GATATATTAAGTGCATTAAATTATGAACAATAAAAAATTGCTATTAACAAATATTTATTATATAATTTAATCACAATAGAGAGTTCTAGAAAGATGTGAAGTATATGCATAAATTAAGAAGTAGAAAGAGTAATAAAAGAAATCAAAATATTGCTGTTATATGTATTGCATTAATGTTTATTGCAATTGGTTTTGCACTTATAAGCACAACACTATCAATTACATCAAATTCAACAATTGGAAAAGTAACCTTTGATGTACACTTTGAAAATTTAAAAATTAAAGAAGGAAGTATGACTGCTAAAATTCCTGCTAATATAAATGCAGGTGATAAGACTAAGATCAGCTTTAGCTTAGATTTAAAAGACCCAGGATCATATTATGAATTTACAGCAGATATCGTAAATAAAGGAACTTTAGATGCTAAAGTAAATCTAGTTAAAATAGATGGCTTAACAGATGAACAAAGAAAGTATATCAAAGTAAGTTATAAATATATATATGGAACAGAGATTTTAATTAATGACCTTTTTAAATCGGGCGAAAAAGAAGGAGTAAAGGTTAGAGTAGAATTTTTGAAAGATATAAATGGTGCCGATTTACCATCAACTGATGAACCATTAAATCTAACTTTCGAAACAGAATTTATACAAGATGATGGAACAGGAAACGATAGAGATAAATCAGAAATCAAAGTAAATATCTTAGGTCAAGATATGACAGCTTATATGGATAATGTAGAAAGTAAATATGTATCTAGTGAAACAGGAGTTAATTTTGGTAAAGCCCCGTCAGATACTAATGGAAAAGGTCTCTACCTTAGAACAGGAACAGAAGAGGATGAATATCCAATATATTATTATCGTGGTGACGTAGATAATAATCATGTTCTATTTGGAGGATTCTGTTGGAAAATAGTGCGTACAACTGAGACTGGTGGAATAAAGATAATATATGATGGTGATTCAAATAATGGACAATGTAACAACTCTGGTGAAACGAGCAAAATTGGAAACTCTGTATTTAATGAAAATTCTGACTCCTTAGCAGATATCGGTTATATGTATGGAACAAGATATCGATATGCATATTTGCAAGATAAAGCCTATATATATGGGAGCGATGTAACATATAGTAATGGAGTATATACGTTAACTGATATATCGGCATCCGATACAATATCAAATATCAAAACAAAACATTACACATGTAGGTCAGCAACAAGTGTAACATGTAGTACTGTTTATTATGCATATTCATTTTATAATGGTACAGGATATGCTATAAAACTAGTTGAAGGGAAAAAATTGGAAAGTTTTATAAATGAAGCATTTGCAAATGAAAATGATTCTACAATAAAGGCAACAATTGATACCTGGTTTGCAAGTAATCTAGTAAGTCTAGAAGACAAATTAGAAGATGCTGTATGGTGTAATGATAGAAGTATTTCAAGCGGAGGCTATCTTAAAGATGGAGATGTAACAGCAGATAGTAATGGTATTACATATCTTAGTGTATATGATAGAAATCATGTTTTATATTCACCAGCAGTAAAAGATGCTGAAGCATGTTCAAATAAGAATGATCGATTTACAAAAAGTGATATAATAAAAGGAAATGGAGCATTAACATATCCAGTAGGATTAATAACAGCAGATGAAGTAACATTAGCAGGAAATATTAAAGAATCATTCTTAAGTAGTGGAGATAGTTACTGGACAATGTCGTCTCGTGCTGTTGCTCTCCTTGGTTGCATCTCTAGTGGTTTTTCCGTGTACAATACTGGCGATTTGGGCTATAGCTCTGTGAGCAGCGATAATGGAGTTCGCCCAGCTATCGTTCTAAAAAAAGGAATAGTATCAACAAGTGGAAATGGTTCGTCGGAACATCCATATGTGGTTGAGTAAAAGAGATTATAAAATAATTTTTATAAGGAAATGATCTAAATTCATTTCTTTTTTTTATAACTTTATATGATAATGAATGTAAAATATGATGAGTAGAAATAAATAATATGATAAAATGAATTAGGTGATAAAAATGGAAGTAAAAGTTGGAGTTAGTAAAAGACATGTTCATCTTACAGAAGAAACATGGAAACAATTATTTGGGAGTATGGAGATGGAGAATCGAAATGACTTGGGTCAACCAGGACAATTTGCTACGACATCTACTGTTGATTTAATATGGAATGGGAAAACTATCGAACATGTTAGAGTTATTGGGCCTGCAAGAAAATATAATCAAGTAGAGCTTGCTAAGAGTGATGCTGATATTTTTGGAATCAATCCTCCTAGAAGACAAAGTGGAGATTTAAATGGGGCTTTACCAATGGAGATAAGAGGACCTCTAGGTTCAGTAGTAGTTCCTGAATGTACAATCTTAGCAGAGATGCATATTCACATGACTCCTGAAATGTCTTTAGAATTAGATTTAAAAGATAAAGATCTAGTTGAGGTCTATAATGGTGATGAATATTTATTCGATGTCAAAGTTAAGGTAAGTGATCCAGCAGCATTAGAAATGCATATTGACACAGATGAATCTGAAAGCTATAATCTTCAAACAGGGAGTATAGTAGATTTTAAAGTATGTGGAAAATAGGAAATATTGAAATAAAAAATAGAGTAGTCTTAGCACCTATGGCTGGTATATCAAATACCAGTTATCGAAAGATAATAAAAGAGATGGGTGCTGGTTTAATTTTTGCTGAGATGGTTAGTGATAAAGCTATAGCTTATGATAATAAAAAAACATTTGATTTACTTAAGATGGATGAAAGCGAAAGACCAATTGCACAACAAATATTTGGAAGCGACGTCGATTCATTCGTTATAGCAGCCAAAAGAATTGAAGAGGTAATGCATCCTGATATTATTGATATTAATATGGGATGCCCAGTACCTAAGATAGCACTTCGTTCACAAGCAGGTAGTGCCCTTCTTAAAGATCCTAAAAAAATATATGATATTGTATCAAGTGTCGTCAATGCGGTTAGTGTCCCAGTAACAGTTAAGATTAGAAGTGGGTGGGACAGTAACTCAATAAATGCTGTTGAAGTTGCAAAAGAAATAGAGAGAGCTGGAGCAAGTGCAATAACTGTTCATGGAAGAACTCGAGCTCAAGGGTATTCAGGACTTGCTGATTGGAATATCATTAAAAAAGTAAAAGAAGCAGTTAACATTCCCGTAATTGGTAATGGTGATGTAACCAGTTGTTATAAAGCTAAAGAGATGTTGGAAGTAACTGGTTGTGATGCTGTAATGATCGGTCGAGGAGTTTTAGGAAATCCATGGCTTATTAAAGAAACAGTTGATTATCTTGATAAAGGCATAATCCTAAGAGAGGTATCTCCTAAAGAAAAAATAGAGATGTTAAAAAGACATTTTCAAATGCTAGTTGAAGACTCATGTGAGAAACTTGCTTTATTAGAGATTAGGACTCATGCCTTATGGTATATTAAAGGCCTTCCAGGAAGTGCTAGTATAAAAAATGAAATTTGTAAGTCAAAATCTGCAAATGAAATATTTGAAATATTAGATAATTATTTAAAGAAAATAAAACCTTCAGATTAATTTCTGAAGGTTTTTAAATCTCTATTTATATCTAAAGTGAGTTTTCTAGAATGTTCATTAAGACATATTTCTTTATCGGCTAAAGCAATGCCATAGTTTTCTTGCTCAGGCATAGTTACAATTCCCTTTAAAGTATAGATTGCTCTTTCAGGATCACTCTTGTAAAGATAGTATAATTCGATAGCTGTCATATATGGAATAAGATAAGACAATCTTTCTAGTGTTGAAACATCTAATAGATCTAGTACTTCTTCTTTTCCAGTATGAAGTCTAGTCATCATATCGGTAATTATTTCCTTTTTCTTTCTAGGTAATCTTTCTGGTTCAAAACATAATTGACCTAAATAACAAGACATCATATCAATACTTCTAGCAAATTGAATAAAGATATCTAATTCATTAGCTTTATAACCAGTTACATCTTTGCTAACATTATCGAAATCTTCCATCATCTTATCACATGCAAGAAATTGCATAAATAATGGCATTAGTTCAATAAAAGGATATCCTGAATTATAATTATTTCGATAATATAATCTATCAGCAATTGCATGTGCATACTCATGTATAGCATTAATATAATCTGCAACAACATCTTGTCTTGCAACAGCTATATATGAGTAATTTAGTTTATCAGTTGTAAAAGTAATTCCTCTATCAGGAGTAAACTTTAAATTATCTCTTCTTTCTTTAAAAATCTTAAAAAAGATTCTAGCCATTTCAGGGTCGATTTCTCTATAAAAATCATGTATAAAATATAACAAATCTTTAGTTGATATATTATACTCATCCTCATAATCGATTAAATCTCTTCTTAGAAGAGGATCAAGTTCACCGAATATAGAGATATCTTCAAGAAAAGGAATATTATCTTTAACTGCAATGGCTTCTTCGATAAGTTGATCACGAAAGGTTCCAGGGTATTCAAATGGTTTAACATTTCTCTCTTTAGCAGATTGTAATAAATCTATATCATATAGAAGATCTTCATTTCTAGTTTGACGATATAACTTTCTTAATATGGCAAGTTGTTCATTCATTTTGGAAATGTTCCATTGTTTATATTTCATAAATATTTTCCCCCTTAAATTTAGTTTGTATAATAACATATATAAATATTTTTTTCAATTATCATTTAAGAGGTTTTAGAATGTTAAAAATGTGGTAGAATAAAAAAGAAATTTGGTGAAGTGTTATGGATAAAATAATTGTAAAAGGTGCAAGAGAAAATAATTTAAAAAATATTGATATAGAAATACCTAAAAATGAATTAGTTGTTATAACTGGAGTATCAGGATCAGGGAAATCAAGTTTAGCTTTTGATACAATATATGCTGAAGGACAAAGAAGATATGTTGAGAGTCTATCTGCTTATGCTAGACAATTTTTAGGTGGCTCAGAAAAACCTAAAGTAGATTCTATTGAAGGCTTAAGTCCTAGTATTTCTATAGATCAAAAAACCACTAATAATAATCCTCGTAGTACAGTTGGTACAGTAACTGAAATATATGATTATCTAAGATTATTATTTGCGCGTATTGGTGTTCCTTATTGTCCTAATCATCATACTCCAATAACTTCACAAAGTGTTGAGGAGATGACTAATAAGGTTTTAACCTATCCAGAAGGAACAAAGTTAGAAGTTTTATCTCCAGTTGTTCATGGTGAAAAAGGAACTCATAAAGAGATACTAGATAAACTTCGTAAGGATGGATTTACAAGAGTAAAAGTTAATGGTGAAATGTATGATCTATCTGAAGATATTACACTAGAAAAAAACAAAAAAGATAATATCGATGTAGTAGTAGATAGAATTGTTTTATCATTAGATGAAAGAAGTCGTCTTTTTGAAGCTATTGAAACAGCAACTAAGATGGCTAATGGAAAAGTTGTAATCAATATAATAGGTGATAAAGAATTACTAATGAGTGAATCATATGCATGTCCAGATTGTGATTTTTCACTAGTTGAATTAGAACCAAGAGTATTCTCATTCAATGCACCATATGGAGCGTGTGATGCTTGTAAAGGTTTAGGTGTAACAAAACATATATCATTAGATTTACTCATTCCCGATAAAACTAAATCTATTATGGATGGTGCAATAAAAACTTTAACAATAGATGATAATATTGATACTAATCGTCTTATTACAATAGCAAAAGAATTAGATATTGATTTAATGAAACCAATATCCGAAATACCAAAAGAAAAGCTTGATATAATTCTTTTTGGAACTAATAAAGAGTTTAATTTTAAATTTACATCAAAGAATGGTAATGTTAGATATACGACAGAATCATATGAAGGAATTGTTGTTAATTTAGAGAGAAGATATATTGAAACCAATAGTGCTTGGATAAGAGATTGGATAGAAGGATACATGGTTGAAAACACTTGTCCAAAATGTAAGGGTGCGAGATTAAGAAGTGATATCTTAACAGTATTAGTTGGTAAAAAGAATGTCTTTGAAGTATGTAATATGTCGATTAAAGATTTAATTGTATTCTTTGATAATCTAAAATTAAATAAGACACAATTAGAGATAAGTAATCTAATTATAAAAGAGATTAAATCAAGATTGAATTTTTTAGATAATGTTGGATTAAATTATTTAACTTTATCACGTTCAGCATCAACTCTATCTGGAGGAGAAGCTCAAAGAATTAGACTTGCAACACAAATAGGTTCTCAATTAAGTGGAGTATTATATGTACTTGATGAACCTAGTATTGGACTTCATCAGAAAGATAATGCAAGACTTATAAATAGTTTGAAGAAAATGCGAGACTTAGGTAATACATTAATTGTAGTTGAGCATGATGAAGATACAATGATGGAAGCTGATTATTTGGTAGATATTGGTCCAGTAGCTGGAGAACATGGTGGTTATGTTGTAGCTGCAGGAACTCCAAAAGAAGTAATGAAGAATGATAATTCATTAACAGGTAGATATCTTTCAGGTAAAGAGAAAATTGAGGTTCCAAAGAAACGTCGCAAGGGAAATGGAAACTTTATAACAATAAAAGGTGCTAAAGAGAATAACTTAAAGAATGTTAATGTTAAATTCCCATTAGGTACTCTAACATGTGTAACTGGAGTATCAGGATCAGGTAAATCAAGTTTAGTAAATGAGATACTTTGTAAGGCATTACAAAAAGAGGTATATAATTCTAAGGTTGTTGTTGGAAAGCATAAAAGTATAACTGGTCTTGAAAATGTTGATAAAGTTGTTCAAATAACACAAGATCCAATCGGAAGAACTCCAAGAAGTAACCCAGCAACTTATACAGGTGTATTTGATGATATTCGTGATGTATTTGCAGAGATGAAGGAATCCAAAATACGTGGATATGATAAAGGAAGATTCTCTTTTAATGTTAAAGGTGGAAGATGTGAAGCTTGTTGGGGAGATGGAGTAAAGAAAATTGAAATGCATTTCTTACCAGATGTTTATGTACCATGTGATGTCTGTCATGGAACACGTTTTAATTCAGAAACTTTAGATATAAAATTTAAAGGAAAAAACATTGCACAAGTTTTAGATTTAAGAGTAGAAGAAGCTTTAGAATTTTTCTCTAGTATTCCTAAAGTAAAAAATAAATTACAAGTGCTTATGGATGTTGGACTTTCTTATGTTAAATTAGGACAATCTGCACCAACCTTATCAGGAGGAGAGGCAGGAAGAGTAAAACTTGCCAAAGAATTACAAAAGAAACCAACTGGAAAAACAGTGTTTATATTAGATGAACCTACAACCGGATTACATACTGATGATATAAAGAAGTTATTAGTCATCCTAAATAGGATTGTTGATAATGGAGATACAGTAATCGTAATCGAACATAACTTGGATGTAATAAAGGTTGCTGATTATATTATTGATTTAGGTCCAGATGGTGGTGATGGTGGTGGAACTATTGTAGCTACTGGTACACCAGAAACTATTTCAAAATGTAAAGAATCTTATACAGGAGAGTTCCTAACTAAAATCTTAAATAAATAATTGTTGACAAGTGTAATAATGACGCATATAATATTTCTTAGGAGGAATATTATGAAACAAGGAACTGTTTATTTAAGATATGAAGGGGAAATATTGAGATTAAAAGTATCTTATGATACTAACAAACTAAAAAGAATAGAAAAGGAAATGATTGAAAAATGTAGTATAGTTACAAAGGTGAGGGATAAGCGAGAGTTTTTTTATGAAGCTAGAGATTATGATTATAGTGACTCTGATCATTATAAAAATGTCGATATAAGGGTATCAAGTTATCCTCATAGAGATGAAGAAAGAGAAGATATAACTGTTCAAGGAGAACGTTATGTTTCTTATGATTATTATGATTACCCTGATTTTGTTGTAGAAATTGGTAATGTTACAAGAGGAGGTATTGGTGGAACAAGAGGATTTGGATTATCTTTTGAAGAAGAAGTTGAAAGAAAGCCAATTACCGAAGAAATAACTGAGGCTATGCAAACCATTTTAAATAATAAGGCTATTTCTGAGAAAACGAGAGTTGATAAACTTGCAGAATTATCATCTATACTTAATGATATAACATCAGGAACTGTTGTTTATCCAACTGTACATGAAACTTCTTTTAACAGAAGAGTATTATCAACAATGAGTGTTGAGGTTGAGGGTAGAATAGATGAAAGTGTTGTTGCTGATTTTACAACCTTCTTTGCAAATTCAATATCAAAAACAATGAATGAAGAATTCAAAAGAAAAATAATTGATTTTGATTCATTAGATGAAATACTAAAAGCACACATAAAACCGATACTAGCAAAACAAAAAAGCGGTGGTAAAAAGTTAAAACAATTAGTACCAGATAACAATTGAAATAAGTAAATAAATATTTTATAATTGATAATAGGAGTGATGATATGAGTCCTGTTATATTTGAAATATCTGGATTTGAGGTACGTTGGTATTCTTGTTTAATACTACTAGCAGTATTTGTTGTCTATTCATTAACATTAAGAGAATCACAAAAATTTGGTATGTCAAAAAACTATATCTTTAATCTGCTATTTTGGGGATTAATATTTGGAATCATCGGTGCTAGATTATATTATGTTATTTTTAACTGGAGTATGTTTAGTGATGATTGGTTAGAAATCTTTAAAGTGTGGAATGGTGGTCTCGCTATTCATGGTGGTTTGATTGCTGGACTGATAACTATTATCATTTATACTAAAAAATACAATGTTAGAACGATGAGAGTGCTTGATTTTATAGTAGTTCCATTACTATTAGGACAAGCAATTGGGCGTTGGGGAAATTTCTTCAATCAAGAAGCTCATGGAGCAGCTACTACGTTAGCAACATTACAAAGTCTTCATATTCCTGATTTTATAATCGAAGGAATGACGATAGATGGAGTAGTGTATACACCAACTTTCTTATACGAATCAATTGTATGTGCAATAGCTTTTTTTGTATTAGCAATTGTAAGAAGAGGAAAATATACTAAGGTTGGAATGATGACTGCTTGCTATTTAATAATATATGGCACATTAAGATTCTTTATTGAAATGAGTAGAACTGATGCTTTAATGTTAGGTGGATTTAAAGTAGCACAAATCGTTTCCGTAGTAATGTTCTTAATTGGACTTGGAATGATAATGTTCTTTACAAGAATGGGAAAGTTTGAAGATTTATATAATGAGAAATCAAATATAAATGAGGTTAGATTTTAATAATAAATCTAACCTTTTATATTGAAAAAAATATCGACTTTTGATAGAATTATTTTAAGGAGATAAGAAATATGACAATACAAGAAAAAATAGAAATTTTAACAACTTACTTATCTAATAACGAAGATTTAGACACAAATTCAAAAAAGGATATATTAGATGTAATAGATACAGCTACTAAATTCTTTTTAAAAGGAGATATTTTGAAATTAGACCCTGCAGTTTTAAAAGAAACTTATGAAAAGTGGGATTATATTTTAGATACAAAGATTAGATTATTTCAAAACTAAGAGCTTTTGCTCTTTTTATTTTGCAACTATTTCTAAAATAAAAAGTCATCATATTTTATGATGACTTTTATATATTAATGCTACTTCTTTTTATTTTTTAAGGCAAATGATTATACATTTTAAAATTCAATTCATAGATTATATTAGAAAGGAAAGTGATAAAATGAATAATCATTGTGGAAATTGTAATCATTGCCATAATAGCTCAGTTGGGCCAACTGGTCCAAGAGGAGCAACAGTTCCACTTATAAGTGAAAGTAACCAGTGATTAACTATAATAAAGTAACTTTTCTGGTTCTCCGTGAGCTTTATCTTTAATAATTTCTTCAAGATCAGCATCATAATAACGCGTAACAATTGAAGAATATTTTGGGTTTTTTGAAAATGTATCTGCGAAGGTAAGATCATAATGTTGTAAAATTCCAGTTTCAGGATCTTCGATCGCTGCCCATATATGAGTTTCACATGATACTATCGTAACTGGTATATGTTTCGCTTCTTCTTCTTTTAAATCCCAATCAACTATGTATTCATCATTAAATGGGATAGCTTCGATAATTGCTCTAAATACTTTGGCATAAGATGTACATATTCCAACCCCTGTAGTTAACATATGATATCCACCTTGTTCTTCACAAAGTGTGTCTTTATCCTTATTACTTACTGCTTTTCTATCGTATTCATAATTTTCTATAATATAATTAAATACAATCAAAATAGCATCATCACGTGTAAGACCATTTGGAACTATTGATGGAACATTTTCTTTGCACCATTCTTCAATATAGTTGGCCCTATCGATCACCTTCATTATATTATCTTTTGCAACTATAAATTTAGAATAATCGCTTGCTGCATGTTGCACTGTACGTACTTCAAATGCACTACATACTCTTAAAGATGAATTTATTACATCTTCTAGAACTTCAAAAATTGTATCTTTGGTGTATCCACCTTTTGTAGTTACAATATTACCGTTGGTATCCAAATAGAAGATACCCTCTGAATCTTCAACAAACTCTTCTACAGTAATGGATTCGGCATTCCCCATTGTTGATATCATCAGTACCAAAGCTGTAATTAGTCCAGTAATTCTTGCTAAAGTTTGTTGTACATTTTTCTTTTTTCTAAAACTTTGAGGTAATTGCATAATCCTCATTTTTATGTTTTCTAATTTTCTTTCTAATAATTGTAACTGTTCTTTTTGTAAATTTTGCATATTTTCCCCTACTTCTATAAAGTTTCATGAGAATGTTTTTTTCATAAAACTATGATAATAATTTATTAATGATAATAAAGTAATTTTTCTGGATCCCCATGTACTTTATCTTTAGTGATTGTTTCGAGATCTGAATCATAATAACGACTTACAACGTCTAAGTACCTTATGCTTTTTGAAAATTTGTCTGCAAAGGTAAGATCATAATGGCGAAGTTCTTCAGTTTCAGGATCTTCGATTGCTGCCCATATATGAGTTTCACATGATACTAATGTAACTGGTATATGTTTCGCTTCTTCTTCCTTTAAATCCCAATCAACTATGTATTCATCATTAAATGGGATAGCTTCGATAATTGCTCTAAATACTTTGGCATAAGATGTACATATTCCAACCCCTGTAGTTAACATATGATATCCACCTTGTTCTTCACAAAGTGTGTCTTTATCCTTATTACTTACTGCTTTGTTATCATATTCGTAGTTATCAATAATATAGTTAAATACGGTTAAAATAGCTTCGTCACGTGTTAGACCATCCGCAACTATTTCTGGCACGTTTTCCTTACACCAATTCTCAATATAAGTTGCTCTATCAATTACCTTCATTATATCTTTCTTAAAAAATATATATTGACTTTCATCTCTTGCTGCGTGGTGTGCTGTACGTACTTCATAAGCACTACAAACTCTTAAAGATGAATTTATTACATCTTCCAAAGTAGTCCAAATAGTCTTATCGGTATAACCACCTTTTTTAGTTACAACATTACCATTATAATCCAAATAAAAAATTCCATCAGAATCCTTTATAAACTCTTCAACAGTAATAGCTTTGGCTTCTCCAATTGTCGATGTCATCATCATTAAAGCTGTAATAAGCGCAGTAATCCTTGCTAAAGCTTGTTGTACACTTTTCTTTTTTCTAAAATTTTGAGGTAATTGCATAATCCTCATTCTCATATTTTCTAATTTGTGTTCTAATGCTATTATTTGTTCATGTTGAAAATTTGGCATATTTTTTCCTCTACTTCTATAAATTTCTATGAGGAAGATATCCTCATATTATAATGATAACAATTTGAAAAAAAAATACCAAGAGAAGATGTAAATGTATACATATTTACTATGTAAAGTTTACAAGAAGGAGAGCGTATGAAAATATCAAGTACGTTTGATGATAATGGTAAAGATTTCCAAGAAATTATGGAACAGTTTTTAATTATATTCTTTGATGAACAAATTGCTGAAGATCTATAAAAAAATTAAGTTGATAAGAATATGTAGTGCTTTTTTCTTTTATAAAAACGGAGGTTAGAATTATGAATTCTAATGAAGAATATAAAGTGGGAATCTACTTACGACTATCTAAGGAAGATGATAGAGATGATGAGAGTCAAAGCATAAGTAACCAAAGAGATTTTATTATGAGTTACATTTTTAATCATAATTTAACTTTTATTAAAGAATATATTGATGATGGGGTTAGCGGAACACAATTTGATCGAATTGGATGGAATCGATTATTAAATGATATTGAGAAGGGTATTATCAACATGGTTATTACTAAGGATACTAGTCGTTTAGGTCGTAATATTTCTCATAGCTTATATTATTCTACAGAATACTTTCAAGAGAGAAATGTAAGGTATGTTGCAATAAGTGATGGTATTGATACTTTTGATAAAGCTCAGAATACTGATATGTTGATGTTTAAAGCTTTTTATAATGAAATGTATGTAAAAGACATATCTACAAAGATTAAAGCTACTTTAAATTCTCAAAAAAGAAACGGGAAATTTATGGGAGGAATAGCTCCCTATGGGTATCAGAGAAATTTACCTTATAATAAATATGAGTTAATTATAAATGAAGACGAAGCTGAGGTTGTAAGAAAAATATATCATTTATTTATATCAGGAATGGGAGTAAAAAAGATTGCTAATTATTTAACCGATGAAAATATTCCTATCCCGAGCATTCAAAAGAATCTTAATCGCGGAGTAAAATCAAGCAATTATGGAGTATGGAATGAAAGTACTATAAGTGATATCCTCACTAATCCTACATACAAGGGGGATTTAGCACAATGTAGAGAATACAAGGTAAGTTATAAATCAAAAAAAAGAAAGAAGAATAGGAGGAGTAATTGGATAATTGCTAAGGGTGCTTGTCCTGCTATCATCGATGAAGAAACTTTCAATCTTGTACAAGATATGTATTCCAAAAATAAGAATAGAACTGCCAAATCGAGAGAATATCTTTTAAGAGGATTTCTTTTTTGTAAAGAATGTGGACATACAATCTCAATAAGTCATATAACTTGGAATTGTAGTGAAGTTAAGAAACATAAAAATATATGCTATTGTAATTATTATAAAAAGTATTCAAGATATAATGTTTGCACTCCACATAAAGTTGATTATGATGAATTAGAAAATGAAGTATTAAAAGATATTAGGGAAAAATGTAAAAAATATTTAAAAACAAATAATTTTGAAGCGCTGCTTGAGAATAACGATAAGGTGACGAAATTACAAATAGAGCTAGAAAAGGATTTATCAAATGCTAATAATAGTATAAAATTACAAGACACATATATTGATAGCACTTATAAAGATAGGTTAAAAGGACTTATTGATGAAGAAATGTTTAAAAGGCAATATAACAAACTTAATAATGAAAAAATTAAACTAAAAGAGAAAGTAAATGAAATTGAGAAAAAATTACATGTTTTGAAAGATAGGATAGCTAATAATGAAAAGATTCGATATAGGGAAATAATAAAAGGGTTTTTGTCTCTTAAAAGTCCAAGTAAGCAACTTCTATCATCACTTATAGATAAAATTGTAATAGATAAAGAACAAAATGTAACCATTTACTATAAAATCAAACCATTATATTGAAGAATGGTCATAAATTATATATTATTTTCACTAATAAGGGTATGAACAGGACCAACAGGACCACAAGGAATTCAAGGTATTCAAGGAATACCAGGAACTGTGGGACCAACAGGACCACAAGGTGTACAAGGAATCCAAGGCCCTACAGGCCTAAACGGAGCAACTGGTGCAACTGGTCCACAAGGACCAATCGGACCAACCGGAGCCACTGGATCATCAGGATTAGCTGGAGCGACTGGAGCAACAGGACCAGTAGGACCACAAGGAATCCAAGGACCAACGGGACCAACTGGTGCGACTGGAGCAACAGGAGCTACTGGGGCAACTGGATCAGCTCCTAATCTAACAATTGGAACTGTAACAACTGGTGAACCTGGAGAGCCAGCATCCGCAACAATAACAGGTGTATCTCCAAATTTCGTATTAAATTTAGTATTACCACAAGGACCAACAGGTGCAACTGGAGCAACTGGATCAGCGGGAATTACTGGACCAACAGGACCACAAGGAATCCAAGGACCAATCGGACCAACTGGAGCTAATGGAATTGCTGGAGTAGCCGGAGCAACAGG
>CAMXBB010000011.1 GCA_947179265.1 uncultured Bacillota bacterium | reverse complement strand
TTTTTAAATACTAAAGATAACTAGAGCTATCAAAAGTGCAATTAGAATTAGTATAATTAAAATTAGAAATGATAATGTTAATTAATTACTTCTCTCATGCATATAACAAAAAACATTAATTGCTACCGCTATTATTGAAGATACAATACATATTACCATATTTACTAACAATTCACCCTCACTTGTAAGCACATATCCAATTAAACCACCATTAATAGCAAATATTTCAAGACCCGTATTGTATTTATTTTTCATGATACTTCACCAATCACATTATAAAGAAAAAAGACTTGATTAGTCAACTAATTCAAGTCTAACAGTTAAGGCATCATCCCCAACTCTTTCTTTTAATTTAATTATTCTAGTATATCCACCATTTCTTTCAGCATAACGTGGTGCTAATTCATTAAATATTTTATTAACAACATCTTTATCGTTATGTAAGAAAGCTAATGCTTTTCTTCTTGCCACTAAAGATCCATCTTTTCCATAAGTAATCATCTTGTCAACAAACTTTCTTACTTCTTTAGCTCTAGCTTCAGTAGTAACTACTCCTTCTTTCATGATTACATCTTTAGTAATTCCAGCTAATATACTTCTTCTTATTCTAGATTCTCTTCCAAGTTTTCTATACATTAGTGTTTCCTCCTACTCTAAAATTAATCGCGGAATTTTAATCCCATCTCATTAACTTTGTCTATAACTTCTTTTAATGATTTTTTACCTAAGTTTCTAATCTTAGTAACTTCTACTTCTCTCTTATCGATTAAATCTTGCATTGTATGAATTCCTGCTCTCTTTAAGCAATTATAAGCTCTAACTGAGAATTCAATTTCTTCGATTGGAGTTTCAAGAGTCTTAGTAATAGTATCAACTTTCTTCTCAGCGATGATACCAGTAATGTCTGCTATTTGATTTAAGTCAGTAATAATATTTAAATGTTCAATTAATATACGACTAGCTAAAGCCATACACTCTTCTGGAGTAATTGATCCATTAGTATATACATACATGATTAATTTATCATAGTTTTCATTATGTCCTACACGGGCATTTTCAACTTCAAAAGCGACTTTTTCAACTGGAGAATATAATGAATCAATAGGAATTAATCCAGCACTTTCTCCAACTATCTTTTTATTTTCTTTTGCATCGACATATCCACGACCATTATCAACAGTCATTTCCATTTCGATTTTTCCACCCTTAACTAAATTACAAATAACTAAATCAGGATTTACTATTTCTATATCAGCATCATGATCGATATCACCAGCCTTAACAGGTCCTTCAGTAGATGCAGATAATCTCATTACCTTTTTCTCGGTAGAATGATTTTTAACAACAAGAGTCTTTAAGTTAAGAATAATGTTCATTACATCTTCTCTTACGCCATCAATCTTTTGGAATTCATGTAAAACACCACTGATTTTTACGCTAGTAACTGCACTACCAGGCATACTAGATAGCATAACTCTTCTTAATGCATTACCTAAAGTTGTACCAAAACCTCTTTCTAAAGGCTCTAGTTCAAATTTACCATAATTCTTACTTTCAACATATTCAGTAATCTTATATTCTGGTTTTTCAAAATTCATATTTAAATCCTCGCTCTCATCATTATTTATTAATTTCTTGGACGTTTTGGTGGTCTACAACCATTATGTGGAACTGGAGTTTCATCGATAATTGCAGTAATTTCTAATCCAACAGCTTGAAGTGAACGAATAGCAGTTTCTCTACCTCCACCTAAACCTTTAACGTGTACTTCAACTTTAACAACACCAGCATCCATAGCAGCTTTACCGGCACTTTCTGCAGCTAAACCAGCAGCATATGGAGTTTTCTTCTTAGATCCTTTATATCCAATTGTTCCTGATGAAGCCCAACTTATTGTATTACCATTAACATCAGTAATAGTTACTAAAGTATTATTATATGATGATGAAATATGAGCTTGTGCTTCAGGTATATTCTTTTTAACTTTTCTTTTTCTTCTATTATAAGCCATTTACATTAACCTCCATCTCAATTATTTACCAACTTTTTTCTTGTTAGCAACAACTTTACCTCTACCTTTTCTTGTACGAGCATTACTTCTAGTACTTTGTCCATGTACAGGTAAACCTTTTTTATGTCTACTTCCTTGATATGAACCAATTTCCATTTTCATTTTGATGTTCATTTGAACTTCTCTACGAAGTTCTCCTTCAACAACATAATTATCTACTTCAGTTCTTATCGCATTTTCTTGTTCATTAGTTAAATCTCTAACTTTCATTTCAGGATCAACTTTAGCTGCTTCACAAATTTTCTTAGCAGTACTTTGTCCGATTCCATAAATAGCAGTTAAACCAATGTATAAAGCTTTATCTTTTGGTAATTCTATATTCTTAATACGTGCCATCTTCAAACCTCCTAGCCTTGTACTTGTTTGTGTTTTGGATTTTCACAAATAACCATAACTTTACCTTTTCTTTTTATTATTCTGCATTTTGCACAGATTTTTTTAACTGATGCTCTTACTTTCATAATAAACCTCCATTATCTTCTAAATATTATTCTCCCATGTGTTAAATCAGTTGGTGACATTTCTACTGTAACTCTATCACCTGCTAAAATACGAATCATATTAAGTCGTATTTTACCAGAAACACGGGCTGTTACAGTGACTTTATTATCTAACTCAACGGTATAAATATCATGAGTTACATCAATAACTTTACCTTCGACTTCTACTTTTTGTTCTTTAACCACTTTCTCACTCTCCTGTAAGTATTTCATAACCATCTTCTCGAATAGCAACAGTATGTTCATAATGTGCTGCTGGACTACCATCTTGTGTTACGATTGTCCAGTCATCATCGAGAACAGCAACATATCTCTTTCCTGCTGTAAGCATTGGCTCTACGGCAATAACCATTCCTGGTTTAAGAATTATTCCTGTATTATATTTACCAAAATTAGGTACATCAGGATCTTCATGTAATTCATGACCTACGCCATGTCCTACAAGTTCTCTAACAACACCTAAGCCATGTTTCTCAGCATATTGCTGAATTCTAGCTGAAGCATTTCCTAATGGAACTCCCGCTTTTAGCTCTTTAAGTCCTGTATATAACGCTTTTTCAGTATGATATAGTAAACGTTCTTTTTCTTTATTGATCTTACCAACTGGATAAGACCATGCAGAATCAGAATGATAACCGTTATAAAGTGTACAGATATCCAAAGTAACGATATCTCCTTCCTTTAATTCTCGATCTGATCCTATACCATGAACAACTTCATCATTTACAGAAACGCAGATATTGCGAGGGAATCCTTCGTAATTTAAACAACTAGGGACTCCTCCATTATCACATATAAATTTACCTGCTTCATCATCTAGAAATTTTGTAGTAACTCCTGGTTTAATGAATTCTTTCATGTGTTGATGACACATATACGTAATATGTCCTGATTCTTTAATCTTTTTTATCTCATCATCACTATAAATATTTATCATTAAATCACACTTTCAATACTATTAAATGTATCACTTGGAGTTCCACTATTATCGATTGTTTTTAAAATAGATTTATTATCATAATACTCTAGTAAAGGCTTAGTATTTTCTACATAAGTATTAAATCTAACCTTGAATGTCTCTTCATTATCATCACTACGACCTTGAAGCTCCACTCCACAATCGTCACAAATATTATCTTTAATAGGTTTCATAACACTCTCATATTTGTTATATCCTTTTCCACATTGTGGACAAGTTAATCTTCCAAGAGCTCTATGCATTGCAGTCTCTTCTGGCATATCCAAATAGATTGCAACATCTAGTGTTATACCTAAAGATTTTGCTAACTCATCTAAAACCTTAGCTTGATTAACATTTCTAGGATAACCATCTAATATAAAACCTCTTCTTGCATCATCTTGATCTAGTCTTTTTCTTAATAATTCCGTAACAATCTCATCACTTACTAAAGCTCCGCTTTTCATAATATCAGATAATTCATTACCTAAATCACTACCACTAGCAACTTCACTTCTAAGTAAATCACCAGTTGATATATGTACATAATTATATTTTTTTACTAATAGATCACTTTGAGTTCCCTTACCTGCTGCAGGTGGGGCAATAAAGATTATATTTTTCATCTTCTATGTCTTCTCTTTCTACTTCCTTGATAGCTACGAGAAACAATACTACTTTCAAGTTGTTTATAAGTTTCAAGAGCAACACCAACTACTATTAATAATCCAGTACCACCTAATGTAGCGGCGCTTGTTAAATTTGGTATTTTACCAAAAAGTATTGGAATAGATGCTAAAACTATTAGGAATAAACTTCCAACAACAGTTAATCTTGATATAGTTCCTCTTAAATAACTTTCAGTTTTTTCTCCTGGAGTTATACCAGGAATATAACTTCTATTCTTATCTAGATTTTCGCTCATCTCTTTTGGATTAAGTTCCATCAAAGTATAAACATATCCAAAAACAAATATTAAAGCTACATATAATATATAACCAGTTAAACTTGTATAAGTAATATATTTATTTACAAAAGCTTCAACAGTTGTATTCTTTATAATTGTTGCAACAATTGCAGGAATTGTTGTAATTGCACTAGCAAATATTACTGGCATAACACTAGCAGAGTTCAATTTCAATGGTATATAAGATTGTTCTGCTGAACTTGAAGAATCTGTTCTTGTTGTATGTTGAATTGGAATTCTTCTTTCACTTATTTGCATGTACACAACTCCAACTAGAATTAGGATATATGCAATTACAAATAATACAAATAATCCTATTCCTAATGCTTGTGAGAATGCATCTGCTACTACTAACTCTTGATATGCAGATATGAATGTTGATGGTAAAGTATTAACAATACCAGCCATAATAAATAGCGATACACCATTTCCTAATCCTTTATTAGTAATTTGATCAGCCAACCATAATAGTAGTGCTGTACCAGCAGTTAAAATAACAGTTGTCTTAACTACTTGTATAGTAGAACCTCCCATAAAAGCAACTGAATAAATATATCCTTGAATAAAGGCAAATATAATACCTAAGTATCTATTTATTCTATTTATTTTTTGTCTACCAGTTGCTCCTTGATCTTTTAATTCTTTAAAGTATGGAAGTATATCCATTTGTAATAATTGTGTAAGTATTGATGCTGTAATATATGGCATAACACCTAACGCAAATATTGAAAAAGTCTTTAAACTACCACCACTCATTAAGTTTAACAAATCAAGAAAACCTAAATTTTGTGTAATTTGCTTAGCACCAGGTACCATAATATTAGTACCTAATGAGAACATAGCTAACACAAGTAGTGTGAAGTAAATTCTTTTTCGCAAATCTTTGTTATTCTTATTAAATAACCCTTTAAGACTCTTGAACATTTTAAATCACCTCTGCTGTTCCGCCTTGCTCTTCAATCTTAGTAACAGCTTTAGATGAGAATCTATGAGCTCTTACAGTAACCTTCTTTTCTAAATTACCATTAGCTAAAACTTTGATTCCAGCTAATTGTTTTTTTACAATTCCTAATTCTTTCAATAATTCAGGAGTAACTACAGTACCATTTTCAAATCTATTTAAATCAGATAGATTGATTGTAGCGTACTTAGTTTCAAATCTCTTATTATTAAATCCTCTTTTAGGAACTCTTCTATATAAAGGAGTTTGTCCTCCTTCAAACCATGGAGAAATGCTTGCTCCACTTCTTGACTTTTGACCATTCTCACCACGAGTAGATGTCTTACCCATACCAGATCCTGGTCCACGTCCAACTCTTTTTCTTACTTTAGTTTCTGGAGATTTACTTAAATTTTCTAATTTCATATTATAACTCCTCAACTTTCTTTCCACGTAATTCAGCGATTTGTTCTGCTGTACGTTCAGACTTCAATGCTTCTAATGTAGCCTTAGCAACATTAACCTTAGTATTTGAACCTAAAGATTTAGCAACGATATCTTTAACACCTGCAAGTTCTAATACTGCACGAGCAGCACCACCTGCGATAATTCCTGTACCTTTAGGAGCTGGTTTAATTAAAACTCTAGCTCTTCCACATTCACCAATAGCTTCATGTGGGATAGTTCTGTTATCTACTAAAGAAACTCTTACTAAATTCTTATTAGCAGCTTGTAAGCCCTTTTTAATTGCTTCAGGTACTTCGTTTGCTTTACCTGTTCCTATTCCTACTAATCCTTTTCCGTCACCTACTACCATAGCAGCAGAGAATCTAAAATGACGTCCACCTTTAGTAACTTTTGTTACTCTAGAGATGTTTATAACTTTTTCATCTAAAAGTTTTTTCTTAGGATCAACAACTTTTTCATTTCTTGCCATAACTTACCTCCTAAAATTCCAATCCATTTTCACGTGCAGCATCTGCTAAAGCAGCAACACGTCCATGATATTGGTATCCACCTCTATCAAATACTACAGCTTTGATTCCAGCTTTTGAAGCTTTCTTAGCTATATCAGCACCAACTAATTTAGCACCTTCAGAATTTCCACCAGTTTTAATCTTTAGTTCAACACTTGAAGAGCTAACTAAGGTAGTACCGTTTTCGTCATCAATAATTTGTGCGAAAATATGAGAATTAGATCTAAATACATTTAATCTAGGACATTCTTTAGTTCCTTGAACTTTATTACGAACTCTTGCATGTCTTCTTTGTCTTGCAACGTTTGTTGACTCTTTTTTAATCATATTCTTTCCTCCTACCTATTATTTAGATGCTTTCTTTCCTTCTTTACGTCTTACGTATTCGCCTTTATAACGTATACCTTTACCTTTATAAGGTTCTGGTTGACGAATCTTACGAACGTTAGCCGCAAATTCAGATACTTTTTGTTTATCAATTCCACTAATAGTGATTTCAGTATTAGATACACCTTCTACTGATAATCCCTCTGGAACAGATACTTCAACTGGATGAGAGTAACCAGCATTAACAGTTATTTTTTTACCAGAAACGCTAAATTTATAACCTACTCCGACAGCCTCTAATCCTTTTTGGAATCCAACTGATACCCCAGTTAACATATTTGCTATAAGAGCATTAGTTGTTCCATGAAGAGATTTAACTCTCTTAGTTTCATTTTCTCTTGTTATTTTTAATTTCCCATCTTCAACAACAACAGTCATTGATTTATCAAAAGTATATGATAACTCTCCTTTTGGACCTTTAACCTTAATAGTATTATCTACTATTTCACAGTTAACGCCATTAGGAATAGTTAGTACTCTATTTCCTATTCTACTCATAACTAATATTTCCTTTCCTACCAAACGTAAGCAAGTACTTCTCCTCCTAGTTTTTTATTTCTAGCATCTCTATCAGTCATAATACCTTCAGAAGTTGAGATAATTGCTATACCTAAACCATTTAGAACTCTAGGAAGTTCATCATGTTTAGCATAAACTCTTAAACCAGATTTAGAAATTCTCTTAAGTCCAGTAATAACTCTAGCTTTCTTACCTTCAGTATACTTTAAATTTAATGTTAAAGTATTACCATTAGAAGCTTCAGTTAATTTGTATTCAGAGATGTATCCTTCTTCCTTTAAGATTCTAGCTATTTCAACTGTCATCTTAGATCCTAATACATCAACTGTATCATATTTCATTTGATTTGCATTACGAATTCTTGTAAGCATATCAGCTATTTTATCTTCTACCATAACTAACTTCCTTTCTACCAACTTGACTTTTTAACGCCAGGTATTTGTCCTTGATTTGCAAGCTCTCTAAAACAAATACGACATAAACCAAATTTACGTAAAACACCATGAGGTCTTCCACATCTTTGGCAACGTGTATATTCTCTTACTTTAAATTTTTGTGGGCGAGAAGCCTTTATAATCATACTTTTCTTAGCCATACAAATACCTACTTTCTAAATGGCATTCCGAAGCCTTTTAATAATTCATATGCTTCTTCATTAGTTTTTGCAGTTGTTACAAAAACGATATCCATTCCTCTTATTTTTAATACTTTATCATAATCAATTTCTGGGAAAATTAATTGTTCTTTTATACCTAATGTATAGTTTCCAAAACCATCAAATGCTTTTGGACTAATTCCTCTAAAGTCACGAACACGAGGTAGAGCAACACGAATTAATTTCTCCATGAAATTATACATATTTTCTCCTCTTAGAGTAACCTTAGTACCAATACTTTGTCCTTCTCTTAATTTGAAACCAGCAATTGATTTCTTAGCTTTAGTTATAACAGGTTTTTGACCCGTTATTGTTTCAAGATCAGCAGCTGCAGCTTCAATAAATTTTGAGTCATGGCTTGCTTCTCCTACTCCGATATTAATAACAATTTTTTCTAGTTTAGGAACTTGCATTGGTGAAGTGTAATTAAATTTTGCAATTAAGTCCTTTTTAATTTCACTATCGTATTTTTCTTTTAAACTATTCATTATTCTTCACCTACTTCTTTTTTAGTAGTTTTTTTAGTAGTCTTCTTTTCTTCTACTTTAGCAGTTTTAGCCTTTGCTTTTTCTTCAATTACTTTTACGTTAGATACATGAATTGGTGCTTCAACACTTACAATTCCACCAGTTTCATTCATAGCATTTGGTTTCATATGTTTTTTTACAACATTGATACCACTTACTACAACTTTATCTTTTTTCTTTAGGGTAACTGTAACAGTTCCTTCTTTGCCTTTATCTTTTCCAGCAAGAACTTTAACTTTATCTCCAACTTTTACCTTCATGATATCCTCCTATAAAACTTCGCTAGCTAAAGATACAATCTTCATGAAATCTTTATCACGAAGCTCTCTAGCTACAGGACCAAGAACACGAGTTCCGATTGGGCTCTTATCATCTTTGATCAATACACAAGCATTGTCTTCAAATTTGATATGAGAACCATCTGCTCTTCTTACTCCTTCAACACTTCTAACGATTACGGCTTTAACTACTTTTCCTTTTTTAACATTTGAATTTGGAATAGCTTTCTTTACAGTACCAACTACTACATCTCCAATGTTTCCATATTTAACTTTACTTCCGCCTAATACTCTGATTACTAATAATTCACGAGCTCCAGAGTTATCAGCAACTTTTAATCTAGTTTCTTGTTGTACCATAATAACCCTCCTTAAGCAACTACAGCTTTTTCTATTACTTCAACAAGTTCATATCTCTTAGTTTTAGATAATGGTCTTGTAGATAATAGTCTTACTGTGTCTCCTACTTTCGCAATATTTTTTTCATCATGAGCAGCGTATTTTTTAGAATACTTAACTCTCTTATGATAAAGAGGATGAGTTCTATAAGTTTCAACTAAAACTGTTATAGTTTTATCATTTGTAGCACTTACAACTTTTCCGATTAATTCAGTTCTTTTAGTTTCGCTCATTATTCATTTCCTCCTTCACTTTTTCTTTCAGCTAAAACAGTTTTCATTCTAGCTATGTCTTTTCTAGCAGCTCTGATTCTATGAGGTTTCTCTAAAGATGCAGTAGCTTGCTTCATTCTCATATCGAATAATTCATTTTTTAATTCTTCGATTTTCTTGTTGATATCTTCAGTGGACATATTTCTAATTTCACTAGTCTTCATTAGCTTCACCACTTTCTTCTTTCTTTATAAATCTAGTTTTAACACTTAGCTTATGAGAAGCTAATCTTAATGCTTCACGAGCAATATCTTCAGTAACTCCAGCAATTTCAAACATGATTTTGCCTTCCTTAACTACAGCTGCCCATTCACTAACATTACCTTTACCTTTACCTTGTCTAGTTTCTAAAGGTTTTTGTGTTCTTGCTAAATGAGGGAAGATATTGATCCAAACTTGTCCTCCACGTTTCATATAACGTGTCATAGCGATACGGGCTGCTTCGATTTGACGAGCTGTTACATATCCACCTTCTTTAGCTTGTAATCCATATTCACCGAAATTTAATTCAGTATTTCCTCTAGCATGTCCTTCATAAGAGATTCTATGAGGTTTACGATATTTAGTTCTTTTTGGCATTAACATCGTCATTACCTCCTTCTTTTCTTACTCTCTTGTTTAAGATTTCACCTTTGTAAATCCAAACTTTAACACCAATCTTACCATAAGTAGTATCAGCTTCTGCTGTAGCATAATCTACATCAGCTCTTATAGTTTGTAGTGGTACAGTACCTTCTGTATATCCTTCAGTTCTAGCCATTTCAGCTCCACCTAATCTTCCAGAAACTGCAGTTTTAATACCTTTAGCTCCAGCTTTCATAGTGTTCTTAATAGCTTTCTTTTGAACATTTCTGAAGTTACCTCTGTTTTCAATTTGTTTAGCAATTGATTGAGCAACTAACTCTGCATTTAAATCAGGATTTTTTACTTCATTAATTGTAACAAATACTTCTTCTCCACAAACTCTTTTAATTTTAGCTCTTAATTTTTCGATATCTTCTCCGCCACGTCCGATAATAATACCAGGTTTTGCAGTAGATATTTTAACATCAATTCTATTATTCTTTCTTTCAATAATAACTTCAGCAACTGATGCATCTTTTAATTCTTTAGTTAAGAATTCACGAATCTTAATATCATTATTTAATGATTTTACATATTCTTGTTTTTCAGCATACCATTTTGATTGCCAGTCCTTATTTACTCCAAGTCTTAATCCTCTAGGATCTACCTTTTGTCCCATAATTAAGCCTCCTTACCATCACTAACTTTAACAGTTATGTGACTTGTTCTTTTATCTCTTCTGTCTACTTTTGTTCTAGAACCAATTTTTACTCTTTTATAAACAGGTCCTGGATTAACAAAGCATTCAGATATTACTAAATCTTCTACTTTAGCTCCAAAGTTGTTAGTTGCATTAGCCATTGCAGATTCTAATACTTTAAGGATAAGTCTACTAGATTTAGTGTTAGTATTTTTTAATATTCCAACAGCTGTAGTAGCTTTCTTACCTCTAACCAAATCCATAGTCATACGGCATTTACGTGGAGCTACCATAGCACTTTTATGTATTGCATAAGTTTCCATCTAATATCCTCCTACTTTTGTCCTGCATGTCCGCCTGCTTTACGAGTTAAAGCAAATTCTCCTAATTTATGACCAACCATATCCTCAGTTATATATACTGGAATAAAATCTTTTCCATTATGAACTGCAATAGTGTGTCCTACGAAATCAGGGAAAATAGTTGAACGGCGTGACCAAGTCTTAACAACTTCTTTTTTATTTGATTCATTTAATTTTTTTATTTTTTTCATAAGGCTTTCATCAACGAAAGGTCCTTTTTTCAAACTTCTTGCCATAAAATCACCTATTTCTTCTTACTAACAATTAACTTGTCAGAAGCTTTCTTTCCTTTACGAGTTTTATATCCAAGTGCTGGTTTACCCCAAGGAGTAACTGGAGCCTTTCTACCGATTGGTGTTCTACCTTCACCACCACCATGTGGATGGTCGTTAGGGTTCATAACAGAACCACGGTTTGTAGGACGAATTCCTATATGACGTGTACGTCCAGCTTTTCCAATGTTTACCAACTCATAATCTTCGTTACCAACAACACCAACTGTTGCCATACAAGTTCCAAGAATCTTTCTTGTTTCTCCACTTTGTAAACGAACGATTACATATTTTCCATCTCTACCTAAAATTTGAACACTTTGTCCAGCAGAACGAGCTATTTCTCCACCTTTACCAGGTTTTAATTCTACATTATGAACTAAAGTACCAACTGGAATGTTTTGTAATTGCATTGCATTACCAACTTTAATATCTACTGCTTCTCCAGCTTCGATAATCATTCCAACTTGCAAATCTTTAGGAGCAATTATATATCTCTTTTCACCATCTAAATAGTTGATTAAAGCGATATTTGCACTACGATTTGGATCATATTCAATTGTTGCAACTTTACCAGTTACACCAACTTTATTTCTTTTAAAATCGATTACACGATATTTTCTTTTAGCACCGCCACCAATGTGTTGTACAGTCATTCTACCTTGATTATTACGTCCACCAGTTTTAGTCTTCTTTCTTAAAAGAGATTTTTCTGGAGTAGAAGTAGTAATTTCTTCATTAGTTAAAGTAGACATTCCTCTACGACCATTAGTCGTTGGTTTATATTTCTTTATACCCATAAGTAATCCCTCCTACTATATTTCTATAGCATAACCGTCAGCTAAAGTAACGATAGCTTTCTTATAAGTTTTAGTTTTTCCTGTGTATCTTCCAACTCTTTTATCTTTAGCTTTTGTATTTAGAGTTCTTACACTGCTAACCTTTACATTGAATGCGCTTTCAATAGCGTCAGCTATTTGAGTTTTATTAGCACTCTTTTGAACTTTGAAAACATAAGTTTTTCCATCAGATGCTAATGATGCACTCTTTTCAGTAATAACTGGTGCGATAATTATATCTTTCATTAATTAAGCGCCTCCTCTACATATTTCATAGTATCTTCATCGCAAACCATAACATCTGCATTTACGATATCATATACATTTAATTCATCAGCCATTAAAACAGCGATATTTCCTAAGTTTCTAGTTGCTAAATATAACTTTTCTGCATCATGAGAACTTACAAATAATACTTTTCCACTTAATTTTAATGTTTCTAACATAGATATAGCATCTTTAGTCTTAGTTGAAGTCAATTCTAATGAATCAACAACGATTAATTTCTTTTCTGCTAATTTTTCAGATAAAGCAGTTTTTAATGCTAATCTTCTTTCTTTCTTATTTATCTTGAATGTGTAATCTCTTGGAGTAGGTCCAAATACTATTCCACCACCTCTGTAGTGAGGAGCACGGATACTTCCTTGACGAGCATTACCAGTTCCTTTTTGTCTATATGGTTTTCTACCACCACCTGATACTTCGCTTCTTCCTTTAGTATCAGCAGTTCCTTGTCTTAAAGAATCCATTTGTAAACGAATAGCTTTCTTTAAAACGATATCATTTCCTTCAATCTTCCAAATTTCATCATTAATTTCTAAATCTTTTATTTTTGAACCCTTAAGGTCGATTACGTTAACTTTTGTCATTGTCTTATTCTCCTTTCGTGATCAAAATTATTCTTCTGTAGTAGTTTCTTCAACTACAGCTTCTTCTGTAGTTTCTACTGTTTCAGCTGTTTCAGCTGTTGCTTCTACAACTTCTTCCTTAACTTCTTCAACTACAGTTTCTTCTTTATTAATGATGATTTCTTTTGGTTCAGCCTTTCCACCTTTAACAGCAGATCTGATTAATACCAAAGATTGTTTAGGTCCTGGAATATTTCCACTTACTAATATATAATTATCTTCTACACATACTTCAATAATTTCAAGATTTTGAATTGTAACTGTTTCTGAACCCATATGTCCAGCTAACTTTTTACCTTTCAAAACACGCATTGGTCTCATAGTTCCCATTGAACCTGGTCTTCTATGATATCTTGAACCATGAGTTTCTGGTCCTCTAGATTGTCCATGACGTTTAATAACACCAGTAAATCCTTTACCTTTTGAAGTACCCGTTACATCAACTTTTTCTCCAACTTCGAATGTATCAGCAGCTATAGTACTTCCAAGAGTATAACCTTCAGTAGATTCAACTCTTATTTCTTTTAAGAAGCGCTTAGGAGATACATTTGCTTTTTTTGCATGACCAGTTTCGGCCTTAGTAGCATTTTTTTCTTTCTTGTCAACGATTGCTAATTGAATAGCATTATAACCATCAGTTTCAACTGTTTTGATTTGAGTTATAACGTTTGGTTCAACCTCTACAACAGTGACAGGAATAACTTTTCCATCTTTCGTAAATTTTTCGGTCATACCGATTTTACGTCCTAAGATTCCTTTCATATTCATTTCCTCCATTATTTTTCTTACATTGTTTTAACATCGATTTCAACACCACTTGGTAAATCCAAATGAGTTAAGGCATCCATAGTCTCTTTGCTAGGTTCCTTGATATCGATTAATCTCTTATGAGTACGCATTTCAAATTGTTCACGAGAATCTTTGTATTTGTGAACAGCTTTCAATACAGTAATCTTTTGAATCTCTGTTGGTAGAGGTACAGGTCCAGATATATTTCCACCTGTTCTCTTAACAGTTTCAATTATTCTTGCTACAGCAGTATCAAGAATTCTGTGATCATAAGCTTTTAATCTTATTCTAACTTTTGACATTTTACATGTTCTCCCTTCGTCTATATCTTGTATAAACATAGCTCCGTAGCAAATTACCCTGAACACACTTTGTTATGCAACTCTTCCTAGTGTGTCAGCAACCTCGCACATCACAGCCAGTTAAACTATCAATCATTATACATTACAAAATTATTAAAATCAAGTACCTTTTAGCACTTTTTTTCAATAAATTCGACAAGTATTTTTCCTATTATTGTAAAGCATAGTTTTTATCGACATTTTATTTTACAACTTTTTGCTAAGACTTTCACTCTTCCAGCATTAACCTGGTTATCAACATAAAAATAAAGCCGAACTATTTCGACTTTATTTCATCAATATATTTATTCACTTTTTCTGACCATTTACTGCTTGCTGCATATTTACTAGCCATTTTATCTGGAGTATCTAAGCCAGTAGCATAATAGTTATAATATATAATATTTAGATATGATTCTATTCCCTTATCTAAATTATCATACTTACTATACGAAGTTCCATTACAAGATCCATTCCCTTTTAAGCCACCTATGTTGTTGCATTCAACAGTTAATTTAGAGCATTTCCATTTGCATCCTGTCTCTAATAAAACAATTGCCACACTCAAATAAGGATCAAGTCCAGTTCTTCTAGTGTAATCAGCAAAGAAATATCCAGTATTTGTCATATATGATCCCAAGGACTTATTCAACTTATTAGTAAGTTCTGTAACTGTCATTCCATCATATATTATAGATCCATCTTCTTTAATCGTTGGAGCAACTTTGTAAGGATATTCTAAAACTTCCTCAACAACATCATATTCCTCATCATCCTTATAGTTTACTATAACTGATGCTAATGGATCATAAGTAGTTGTTATAGGTTCCGTTGTAGCTCTAGCAAATTTCATATTATTATGTTCATCTTGTTCATATGTCTTTAACGCATCATCTGTTCCTTTACTTGCACTAAAATATATTTGTTTTATTCCTAAAACGAGAATAAAACATGAAAGAAAAGCTATAGATATAATAGCAATTTCCTTTTTATATTTAAAAGTCATTACCTAACCTCTATTCTTTATTATATTAAATATAATACCATGAAATATCTGCTTTTTCAATAAAACAAAAAGTCGTTAATTAGTAACGACCTTTTTTAATTCTCTTTTTTTATTAATAAATTGAACTATATCCGTTGTAGATCTTAATTCATCAAAATATTTTTTCTCTGCAATGTACTCTATAGATTGAATATATCCATCTACATGCAACAACTCTATTTTTAAAGAAGAAACTTGGTTTTGGACTTGTGTTAGTTCTCTTCTACATCTAGCTGCCTCATCTTTGGCATTAAGTAAGTCATTAAATTTACTTATTAAAGAAAGATTAATAGTAATTTTACTAAAAAACAAACTATTAAAAGAATCAACATAAGTCATAAAATATTAT
>CAMXBB010000010.1 GCA_947179265.1 uncultured Bacillota bacterium | reverse complement strand
AAGATAAGGAAAAGAAAATTGATATTGAAAATGAATATCTTGGAGTATTAAATATTCCTAGTATAGGATTAGAACAAGGCTTCTACCATCCACTTTCATCTAAAAATAAATTGAAAAGTGGTATTAAATTGATTAGAGAAAATATGGATGGTTTATTAGTATTGGCTTCACATTCTGGAAGAAGTAATATTGCTAAATTTAACAATCTTACAAAATTAAAGAGTGGGGATGAAATTACAATATCTTATAATAATAAAAATTATACTTATCTTTATAGTCACTCTTATAAAGTAGATAAAACAGGTCATGTATTTGTTAAATATGACACTACTCGTAAAGCTTTAGTATTGATCACTTGTGATCTTAAAAGAAAGGATAAACAGATTGTTTATATATCTTATATGACATAAAGTCTTTTAAAATAAGAAGTTATATCTTATAATTATCATAAGAGGTGTAGAAGTCTATGAAAGTAAATTCCCATATATTATCTGGAATTATGATAATCGTTTTAGGAATAGTTGTAATGATTTCTGTATTTATCATTCATTATGATTACTATTATATGTCTCCAAATATTTTAAAAACCGATTGTGTTATTCAAGATATTGATGTAGAGAAATATACAACCACTATTATGTATGAAGTAGATGGTGAGGAGATAACTAAAAAATTAAATCTTTTTGATTCATCTTTTAAAGTTGGTAGTAAAACAGAAATATATTATGATAAAGATGAACCTATAAAATCATATTTACAATGTGAAACAACTTTCTTTAATATGTTAATTGTAATAAGTTTAATTATTATTGCAACAGGCGTCTATTTTATCATTCATTACTTTGTAAAAAGAAGACATTATAAGTTTTTAAAGGAAAATGGTAAGAAAATTAAAGCTAATATATCAAGTATTGAAAATAAGAAGTTTTTATCGTTCTTACCAAATCGACCTTCATATATATGTGCTTCGGCTGAAATAGATAAAAATAAATATAATTTTTTGAGTGAGACGATATATTCTAGGGTAATAAAATATATAAAAGATAAAAAGATTAAAACGTTAGATGTCTATATAAATAAAGAGGAAATAGGAGATTATTATGTTGATATTTCTTTCATTAATTCTAACATGTAAAAAAATGTAAATAGAATACTCAATTTATTTATATCCCCGAATTAATATAGTATATTATTACTATAGGAGAGTGAAAACATGATTTATCCATCAATTGATAAAATACTAAATACGGTTGGATCTAAATATACGCTAGTTCATGTAGCGTCTAAGAGAAGTAAACAAATGCGTGAAACTGGACATATTCAAATGAAAGAAAAAGAGTATGTTTCAAAAAGAGAAATTGGTAGAGCTTTAGAAGAAATAGAAAAAGGATTAATTAAAATAGAAAAGGATTAATTCTTTTTTTATTTGTGGTATAATATCTTATAGTAGGTGATTACAAGTGAAATATTATGAAATGGATAAGAAGGCAATCTATAAAGAGCTTAATACAAGCGATGAAGGCTTAAAAAATAGTGAAGCAAAAGATAGATTAAAAAATTATGGAGAAAATGCCATCAAGGAAGCACCACCTAAATCGTCATTAAAGATTTTTTTTAGTCAATTTAATGATATGATGATAATCATCTTAATAATTGTTGCTATATTTATGGGATTCTATGGATTTTTTTATTCTCATGAATATACCGATACTATTGTTATAACAGTTGTTGTTTTATTAAATGCTGTTATGGGATTTATTCAAGAAGCAAAAGCTGAAGTTACTTTAGAAGGTTTAAAAAAGTATGCAACATCATCTTGCAAGGTAAAAAGAGGAGGAAAAGTAACTGTTATAGATTCTAAGGAATTAGTTCCTGGAGATGTAATTATTTTGGAAGCTGGAGATCGAATTCCTGCTGATGCCAAGATAATAAGTGAGATTAATCTTTCTGTTGATGAATCTCCTTTAACTGGGGAGTCAGTACCCGTAAGGAAGTTTGTTAAGGATTTAAGTGGAGATTTGCAAATTCAAGATCAAGTTAATATGATTTTTTGTGGATGTAATATTACAAATGGCCGTGTTGAGGCGGTTGTGGTTAAGACTGGTATGAATACGGAACTTGGCCTTATTGCTCAATCATTAAATACTCCTTATGAGATTAAGACTCCACTAGAAATAAAGATAGAAGAATTAAGTAAAAAGTTAACGATAATGATTTTCTTCATTTTACTATTTATATTTGGATATGGATTGTTAAATGGATATAAGATTTTAGAGATCGTAATGCTTTGTGTATCTTTAGCAGTTGCAGCTATTCCTGAGGGTTTACCAGCTGTAATTACAATCACTTTGTCTGGAGGAGCAGGAGCGCTTGCTAAAAAGAAGACAATCGTAAGACAAATGAGTGCTGTTGAAACTCTAGGTTCAACTAATATCATATGTTCTGATAAAACGGGAACGATTACGCAAAATAGGATGAAGGTCAAAAAAACTATCATTGAGGATGAAGTAATGTTTAAATATGTAGCTTCTCTTGCCAATGAAACAATTGAAGATAATGGAGTATATATTGGAGATCCAACAGAGACTTGTCTTTTTGATTATTTGAAAGAATTAGGAGAAGATCCTTTGAAGATGCGTGAGGATTATCCCAGAATTATCGATGCTCCATTTGATAGTGAAAGAAAAATGATGTCTAGTATGAATGAAATTGATGGGCATCAATATGTTTTGGTAAAAGGTAGTCTTGAAAATCTTCTTGATAGATGTTCAGAACGCATAAGTAAAGGTAAGTCTGTTAAGATGACTTCCGCAATGATAAAAAAAATTCGTGAAGAAGAAAATGCGATGGCTCAAGAAGCCTTAAGAGTAATCGGCTTTGCATATAAAAAAGTAGGTAAGAAAACTGTTAAAAATCTTATGAAAGAGGAAGAGGATTTAATCTACATTGGAATGGTAGGTATTATTGATCCTCCTCGTGAAAGCGTTGTTGAATCAGTAGCAAAATGTAAAAGAGCTGGAATAAGACCAATCATGATTACTGGAGATTCCCTTGTTACAGCTTGTGCTATAGCTAAAGAGGTAGGAATAATCAAGAAAGATTCGGAGGGAGTTTTAGGTTCAGAATTAGACAAATATACAGACGAAGAATTAGTGAATGTTGTAAAAAAATACAATGTATATGCTAGAGTAAGCCCAGAACATAAACGTCGTATCGTTCTTGCATGGCAAAAAAATAATAAGGTTGTTGCTATGACTGGTGATGGAGTTAATGATGCTCCAGCTATTAAAGATGCTCATGTTGGTGTTGGTATGGGAATTACGGGAACTGAGGTTACTAAGAGTGTTGCTGATATTATCCTTTTAGATGATTCTTTCTCAACAATAGTAGTTGCTGTAGAAGAGGGAAGAAGAATATTTACTAATATTCGTAATAATATCGTTTATTCATTATCTAGTAATTTTGCTGAGATATTTGCAGTCCTTATTGGAATGTTTACAGGAAATACGATATTCCTTCCAATTCATATATTATTTATCGATTTGGTTACTGATTCAATTCCTAGCATTTGTCTTTCTTTTGAAGGTAGTGAAAAGAATATAATGAATAAAGAGCCTCGAAGTATCGATAAGCCTTTATTTACGCCATTTATCTATGCAAATATAATATTCTCAGCGGTGATAGAAACAGTTTTTGTACTTGCAACGTTCTTCATTGCATTAAAGAATACCACTCCAGAGGTAGCATCAGCACTAGCTTTGCTTGCTATGGTTGTTCAAGAGATAATTTATGCTGTTACATGTCGAAATCTGCATAGTTCGATATTAAAACAAGGATTATTATCAAATAAATATATGAATTATGGATTATTAGTGTTATTGATAATTGAATTATTAGTATTCTTGACTCCAATTGGAACTGTACTTTCCGTACCAACACTAGCTGCTAAGACTGTTGGAGTAGTAACATTGTTCAATTTACTAGCATTGGTTATTTATGAGATTGGCAAACCAATAATAACGAGAATTTTTGCTGATTAGTCATAAAATCTATTGACATTTCATATAAAAATGATATAATCAAGATGTTTTAAAAAGGAAAGCGATGTATCCACATCCACCCGAGTCATGCGAATAGTACTGGGTAAAAAGCTATAATAGATATAAGATAATTAGAGATATTTTAATATATTATTTATTAGGTTTTTTTAGTGGATACGTATGTATTCACTTTTTATTATAATTAATGGAGGTGCGTTAACATAGCAAACGTGAACAAGAAAAATGATGATTTACTTATCAATGAGCAAATAAGAGTGCCTGAATTGATGGTTATAGGTCCAAATGGAGAACAAATGGGAACTAAAAAGCTTGCAGATGCCTTAACAATTGCTAATTTTGCAGGACTTGATTTAGTTTTAATGAATTCTGGTAGTGATCGACCAGTTGCTAAGATTATGGATTATAACAAATTCAAGTATGAAAAGAATAAGAAAGCTAAAGAGGCCTTAAAGAAACAAAGAGAAAGCAATAAAGATATGAAAGAATATCAATTATCTTATAATATCGATATTGGAGACTTTGAGACTAGACGTAGAAATGCTGGAAGTTATTTGGAAAAAGGTCATAAAATTAAAGTTACTATTCGTTTCAAAGGACGTCAAATGGCTCATACTGATTTAGGTGAAGATGTTATGATGCGTTTTGCTGATGCTTTAAATGAATGTTCAGTTATTGAAAGCAAACCAAAACTTGAAGGACGTACAATGACTATGATTTTAGCACCAAAAAAGGAAATGTAGGAGGAATTATTTATGCCAAAACAAAAAACACATAAAGCTACTTCTAAAGTTTTAAAAAAACATAAAAGTGGTTTAATAACTTATAAAAAGAGTGGTGGAAACCATCAAACAGCAAAGGATACTTCTAAAGCTGTAAGACAAAGAAGAAATAAAGGACAATTAGCGAAAGGAATAGCTGACAGATTAAAAAATGTCATCTAATTAATGGTGAGGTACAATGACAAGAGTTAAAGGTGGATCTGTTGCTAAAAACAGACGTAGAAAAGTATTAAAGAATGCTAAAGGATATTTTGGTTCTAAACACAGACTTTATAAGACTGCTCAAGAACAATTATTCCATAGTGGTGCTTATGCTTATAGAGATAGAAAACAAAATAAGAGAAATTTTAGAAAATTATGGATTACAAGAATCAATGCTGCATGTCGTATGAATGATATCAGTTATTCTAAATTCATCAATGGGCTTTCTAAAGCTGGTGTTGAAATCAATAGAAAGATGTTAAGTGAAGTTGCTATCGATAATCCAGCATTATTTACATCATATGTTAATATTGCTAAGGATGCTTTAGCTGGTAAAAATGTAGCTTCATCTGCTAAAAAAGCTAATAAAGAAGTAGAGAAGGCTCCAAAAGAGGAAACTGCTGATATAACTAAATTAACTGTAGCTGAATTAAAAGAAATGGCTAAAGTTAATGGTGTTGAAGGTTATACTTCAATGAAGAAAGATGAATTAATTGCTGCTTTAAGCAAGTAATATGAAACTAGTTTAATTTAAACTAGTTTTTTATTGTGTAATAAATTGTATAAATTTTATAAATGATATTGACAAGTGTATTAGTGACACATATAATTATAATGTAGTGATACTAGTAAGCTACGAATAATTATATGAGGAGAGTAGTAAAGATGATAAGAACTTATGTTGGACCCATGTATAGTGGGAAAAGTGATGCTTTAATTAGCACCTATATTAGAATATGGAATAAGGGGCTTGTGATGGCTTTTAAGCCGAGGGAAGATACTCGAGATGGTGCAGCTATAAAATCCAAAAATTATGATATATCGATTCCAGCAATCGTAATAGATGATATTTCTGAGATAAAAGAACATATAATACCAAATAATATTAAAACAGTATTTATAGATGAAGCCCAATTATTAACAGGTGATGTTAGTGAGCTAGTAGATTTAGCAGTTTTATTTGATATCGATTTTTATATTGCTGGACTTAATATGACTAGTGAACAAAAACCATTTGGTATTATTAATGATATTTTATCCGTATCTGATGAGATATCAGTTATTAATGGTTTTTGTCAAGATTGCAATAAACCAAGTAGATATAGTTATTATTATCTTAATGATAAAGATGGCGATGTTAAAGTTGGTGATACAGGATATGTATCATTGTGTCCAAGTTGTTTAGCTAAACGTAAATTAGCAAAAAATCCAACTCTTATGAAAAAATATAAAGGAGAAGAATAATGGTATATTTCTTAAGACATGGTTTAGATGATGAAAACTTTGTTGGTGGATGGAGCGATGTTGATTTAATAGATGAGGGAGTTAAACAGGTTGAAAAGACAATTGAAATTATGGATGAAAATGGAATTATTCCTTCTTCTATAATTGCATCGAATGTAAGGAGAGCTGAACATACAGCAAAGATAGTTTCTGAACATTTCGATGTTCCGTATACTTTGAGTGATGACTTTAGAGAACAAAGTAAGGGATTGCTTAATGGAATGTCTAAGATTAAGGCCGAAGAGGAGTATCCTGAATATATGAGTGGAGTTAGCATTGATACGGTTTATCCTGATGGAGAATCGTTAAAGATGCTATATGAAAGAATGAAAAAACTACTTCCATATATTGCTTCTTTGGATGATGATACTTTGATAGTAACTCATAGAGGAGTTATCAATATGCTGTATTTTCTATTAAATGATGTCCCACTAGATATGGATAAAAAGAAGTTTGGTGTAGATCATGCATCATTACATGAATTGGATGGTAAAAAATTATCGATTAGGAGAGTGATTTAATAATGGTAAGTGTTTTATTAACAGGAGGACCAAGTACTGGTAAGACGACAGTAATAAATTCAATTCAAGAATATTTTGGACAATTAGGATATAATGTTGTTATTATTCCTGAGGCAGCGACTCATGCGATTAATAGCGGAATAAAACCATTTGGAGATAATGCTTTAACTGGTATAACTTTTCAAAGAATAATTTTAAAACGTCAATTAGTTGCTGAAAAGACTGCTAAAATGGCAGCATCAGAACTTGGTGATAATACCATAATTGTCTATGATCGAGGTACTCTTGATGGTTATGCTTATGTAAGCGATGAAGAATGGGATTATGTGTTAGCAAGTGAAGGGGTAAACAAAAGAGAATTACTTTGTAATTATGATGTCGTTCTATATTTAGAAGGATGTAGAGAATTTTTCACTAAAGAAAATAATGCTGCTAGATATGAAGAAGGTGCAGATGATGCCTTACAAAAAGGTAGAAGAGTCTTGAAATCTTATCTTACTCATGATAATCTAATGGTAATACAACCTAGAGAGCGCATTGAAGATAAACAACATGAAGTTGTATCGATTGTTCAAAATATGTTAGGATGTCCAGTTCAACTAAGAGAACAAAGAAAATTTCTAGTAGATAGTGTTGATATTGAATCTTTAGCAAGTGTTGCCAATAAGGTTGTTATAACCCAGGATTATTTGGATACTGATGATGATACTCATGAATACCGAATAAGGAAAGTTGAACAAGGACGTAATTGTTCTTATCATTATAATGTTCAAAGAAAATTAGAAAATGGCATGCGTGAAATAGTTAAGGAAGCTTCTATATCTGAGGAGTATTATGAAAAGCTACTAAAATCAAAGGCTGCTAATTCTTCTACATGTATTAAGACTAGATATTCTTTTGTACATGCTAATCAGTATTTTAAATTAGATGTCTTTGAAGATGGAATGATGATACTTGAAGTGAATGTTACTAAGGAAAATCCTTTAACGACGATTCCAGAATTTATATCAGTATTAGAAGATGTAACCAATGATCCGAATTACAAAAATATTAATATGGCAAGAGGAGAAAGACATAATGGAAAAAGGAAAATTAATAGTAATAGAGGGAACTGATTGTTCAGGAAAGGAAACACAATCAAAAAAGCTTATTGATAGATTGAATGCCGATGGAATGAAAACGGTATATTATAGTTTCCCAAGATATGATACACCAACAGGAAGAATAGTTGGATATCCATATTTAGGAAAACCATATCTTGCAGAAGAGTTGGTTAAAAAGCATGCTGATGCTATTCGTGACAAGTTTAATGAAAGATTTTCGTACTTAAGAGAATCTCTAGCTAGTGAAGGTCTTCCTGAATTAGACGAGAAAACAATTGTAGATTTTATATTAGATGAAATAGCTACATCAATTGCTACTGGATGGTTTCCAGAGTCAGCTCCTAATGTAGATCCGAAAGTATCAAGCCTTTATTATGCAGCTGACCGAAGATATAATTTGCCTGAAATGTCAGGGATTTTGGAGCGTGGAGATAATATCATATTAGATCGTTATACTTATTCGTCTATGGCACATCAAGGAGGAAAATTAAGTAATCCTTATGACCGAAAAGCACTATATGAATGGATAGCTAATTTGGAGTTTGAAACAATGGGACTTCCACACTCAGATATTCGTTTATTCCTTCATATGCCAACTGATTATGCGACATTTTTAAGGCAAGGAAGAACAGAGAAATTGGATGAAAATGAAAGAGATAGTAATCATCTTTATAATGCTGAACAAGCATATCTTGAGATAGCGCAATTATACGATTTTGATTCGATAAATTGTATTCGTGGTAATCAAGAAAAAGTTCCAACTTTTGAAAATATAAAAACTCCTGATGAGATAAATGAAGAAGTATATACAGTGGTAAAAAAGAAATTAGAAAGAAGATAATTTGTTATGATACAAATTATCCTTTTTTTATACAAAAACAGGAGATATTCTATTGTAATGAAGCTGATATTGATATATAATTAGGATAGTGTATTATAGTCTACAACTATACCTATTTCGCGAGTAGGTAAGTCTTGGGAGTGATATTTATGTTAGCAGCTAATTATTTTATAAAGATTATGGCTTTGCTTTTTATTGGGTTATTAGATAAAATTGCTTATCTACTTTTGGCAGTTGCTTATATAATTTTTTTGGCGGTATCACAATTGGATCTTTTTTCTTCAGAAACAGCTGGAGATGTTTATAACGAGATTAGTGCAAGATTTTATTCAGCATTATCAGTAATCATGATCTTTGTTTTTGCATATTTCTTGATAATGATGATTATCGATCCGGATGGTGGACAGAAGAAAGCATCAACGCAAATGGTAAAAGATGTGGTGTTTTCGATTGTATTAGTAATTGTTCTACCAACGGTTTTTGGCTATATGTCTTTATTTCAAAAACATATTTTAACTAATAATACTATCGGAGCTTTGATTCTTGGTGGAACAGGAACAACGGATGATAATCCTGGAAAACAGATATCAATGATTGTTTTTTCGGCATTCTTTCATCCACAGGGAACGATGTATGCTAATTATTTTGATAATGATGGTAATTTTATTGGAAAAGATCAAGCGATTACAGTATGTAAGGGACCACATATAAATGGCGATGGTGTAGAAGCGTCTACTGATGATGATGTTTGTACAGCATGGGCTGAAGGATTGGAAGCTTGGAACAATGATGATTCGATCGGAGTTGGTGCGGTTACAAGCAGAGCTAAACTTCGTGATACCGTTGGTGATGAAGGCGGTATGGAATATCTATGGATTTTATCTACTGTAGCAGCTATTGCGGTAGCGTATTTTTTCTTTAGCTATACTTTAGATGTAGGTACTCGGGCAGTAAAATTGGGATTCTTACAAATTATTGCTCCGATACCAGTTATGCTTAAGATGTTCCCACAAACTAAGAAAACTTTTGATTCGTGGTTTGCAGAGATTAAGAAATGTTATTTAGAAATATTTGCTAGAGTAGCAGTTATCTTCTTTATTGTTAAATTATGTACGATGGTACCAGCTTTTATAGGTGTATTATTTAAAAGTACAAGTGGAGTTGAAGGTAATTTCTTAATAAAAGCGATTGCAACAGTATGTTTAATATTAGGTTTATTAAAGTTTGCCAAAGAAGCACCAGGATTATTCAAAACAATATTTGGAGGTTCAACTGGATTATTTGCTGGACTTGACTTTAAACCTGGAGTTAAACGTCGTATTAGCGAAAACGAGTATGCTATGAAGGCTGGTTCAACAGCAATAGGAGCACTTGGTGGAGCTATCGGTTCATATCAAATGGCAAGAAGAAATTATTTGAAAAATAGTGATGTTCAAGGAGACGATTTCCAAAATGCTATGTTGTCTAGACTTCATGGTGTAGGTGCTGGATTAAGAGGAATTGTGTCTGGTGGTAAAAAAGGATTTGAAAATACTCCTCAAGAATTCAGTGCTAAAAATGTTGGAGCGGCATTTAATCAAGGAGCTTCTAGCGGACAATCGGCATATGTTCAACATGAAAACAAGAAAGTATTCAATTTCCAACAAGCTGGAAAAGCTGCTGATGCTAATGGAACAACTATGAGACAAGAGTTATTCAAACAAGGACTTGAAAATGGTGCAAAACCATTCTTTGAAAATCTTAAAGATGCAATTACTACAGAAAGTGATTTGATTACAGGAGTAACAGTCAATGGTAGTGCTGCAACAGATACAATCAACAAAGCAACCAAATATCTTGGTGATATGATTGGATGGACAAAGGGTGATACTGAAGCTATAAAGACAGCTAAGAGTGAAATTGAAAAGACAGTTTTATCTGAAGGTAAAATGACTCGTGGTGATCAAGTTATAACTATAAATGGTGGTGAAGATGTCGGCTTTGATCAAAAAGCTTATGAAGAAGCTTGTAGAAGAGCTGGAGCTACTTCATCATTCAGTATGAAATCTTATGAAGAAGAATGTAAGATGGCAAAGGTAAAAGCTAAAGACGATGCTACTGGATATTATTATAATCCTGCTACTAAAGCTTATGATGCTGCATTCAAACCAGAAGATTATGTTAAGAGCAGAGCAACTGAGAAGTTTAATACTAAAACTGGAAAATATGAAAAAGGTTATAACCCTGAAAAAGATTACCGAAAACATGCTATATCTCTTGCAGATGCTAAAAAACAATTTACCGATATGGAAAATCAAGAGATTGCTAAATCACTTAATGATAAGTATAAGAGTGGACGTGCTACTATGATGGCAACATTAAGAGAGCAAATGGCTAAAGAAATAGGTAACTTAGGAAATGAAACCATTGCTGATTTAGAAGCTGCGATTCATAAAAATGCTGGAACTACCGAATCTGTTGATGCATTCTTGAAGAGACTTAGTGATAAGACTGGAACAATTAGCGAAGGTGATGTAGCAGCATTGAAAAAGGTTAAATCAACACTTGAACAACAAGGTAAAAACCTTTCTATTCAAGCTCAATTACAACAACAAGCTAAACAAAATGGAGCTGGTAATGGAGGACAACCTCCAAAGGATAAACCTAAGAGTTAGGAAGTGCTTAAATGTTTATTAATCCATTTGAGAATGCTACAACTCAAATCTTAAAAGATTTTTGTGAAGAATACATTAGACTAGCAGAGTTGATTACATTATTTGATAAAGATGCTTGGGACATGATTGATAGAGCTGAGAACGATGTGAAAAAAAGATTTTTAATGTGTGAGAAGACTGCTTTTCCAAATGAAAAAGCAGCTTCGATACATTTCATGAAGTTAAGAGTCTCGTTGATAACTAAAAACATTAATGGCAGTAATGCTGTTAAACAAGCTCAAGAACGTTTAAGTAGATTTTTAAGAGAACATTCATATGAGGTAAGAGAGTTAGGGTTATCGTTTAGAAATAAAACTTTACTTTCACCAAGTGAAATATATGCTAATTATTATTATTTGGTTCAAAAATTGCCAGGAATGGTTATACCAGAGCCTTATAGTAGAAAGAAATAAAAAGGAGGTAATTTATTATGAATCAATATTTAATACCTGCAAATTCCAAAAGGTCGATGCTAATATTAGGACTTTTTGAGAAAACTGATTTGATAATATTTGGAACTGGAATTGGATTGACAATATTTATGATGTTGATATTTCCTAAAGAAACAATGCAAGATTTACTCGTGATTTTTACGCCATTCATGATATGTGGTTCCATGGTTTTACCAGTACCTAATCATAGAAATATGTGGCAGTTAACAGCACATGTTTATCAGTTTTATAGTAATAGGAGAAAGTATTATTGGAAGGGTTGGTGTGTAGGATATGTCGAAGAAGCAAGAGAAGATGCAAAGTAGTACAAGTCAATATACAGAGGATTGGATACCAGTAAATAATATTCAAAGTGGTATGATTGAAGTACAAGGAAGACCTTTGGAAGGAAAAATGATTGTAACAGGTGTTAGAATCGAACCAAGGAATATCTTTATAAGTGATGAAGAAGTTCAAAACCGAGCAATTTATCAATTACGTAACTTTTATAATACCCTTGATTATGAATTCTGGTTAGTATGTTGTGATCGACCAGTTGATATAAATCTATACAAATCAGAATTAGAAGTTATGTTAAATAAGTCTGATTCACAACATGTTAGAAAACTAATTCTTCAAGATTTGAAAAAATGTGATATGTTTGTTGGACCAGCAATCAATGCAGTTGATACGGAATTCTATATTCTATTTAAGGATAGCCCTAAAAACATGGAAAGAATTCAAAAAAGAATTCATAATTTGATATCTGGACTTGCTGCTGCTGGCTTAGTTTCAAGACAACTTACTGATGATGACATAAGAGTATTATTAGATAGTTTCTTTAATGATAGTAAAAGAATAGAGTATGGGACGGTGATGAGCGATGTCTAGAGCGTCACTAAAGAGTGAAATAGCTCCTAAAGGAATCGATTTTAGGAAAGTAACTAGTTTTATCATAAGTGATAAATATGCAACTATTTTAACAGTTTTAGAGTATCCTAAAATGATTGGAGCAGGTTTCTTAAGTAATATTACATCTATTCCTGGTGTTAAAGTAAGTATCAAACATATACCAATCGATTTTGGAACTATGCAAAAAGCAATAAATAAAGAGATAGCAGAGTTAAAAGAAGCTTATCAAAAAGAACATGATCATACTTTAAAAGAACGTATTAGAATCGATTATGAATCTATGGAAAGTTTCGTTCAAATGTTAGCTGCAACTCAATCAAGAATATTCGACTTTCAAATGCATATCATGATCGTTGCTGATACTGAAGAAGAATTGGAAGCAAGAAAGATGCAAATTAAGAATTTCTTAACGGCACTAAATATGCGTGCTATTCCAATGATGTTTGAACAAGAAAAAGTTTTAAAAGCTATGCTACCAATATTCCCTAAACAAGACGTTGAATCTCGTATTGGAATTCCAATACCAGCACCAACTATTGCTGCAATGTATCCTTTTGTATTTGATAGTATTAAGGACCCTGGACTTTCTACACTTTTAGGTTTGGATTTTTCGGGTGGTATTGTATTATTTAATCAATTCTTATATCAAATAAAAAAAGAACATAATCGTAATAATGCTAACATGATTATTTTAGGTACATCTGGATCAGGTAAATCAACTGCTGCAAAATTACAATTAAGAAATCATATTCGTAATGGATATCAAATCGTATGTATTGACCCTGAAGGTGAACTTGAATATATGTGCCAAGTCAATAATGGTAGCAATGTTGATTTAGGTAAGGGTGGTAACTATGGTATGGTTAACCCACTTGAAGTAATAGTTGATTCTGATGAGGAAGAATTAGCTCAAGGACTTGGTTATACGGTTTTGACGAGAGCTTTACAATCTTTAAAAGCTTTTATGAAGTATTATTCTCCAGGAATTGAAGAGGATGTACTTGCGATGTTCTCTGAAATAGTACAAGAGACTTATAAACGTTTTGGAATCGATTTTGATACTAATTTTGCTACATTTACTAGTGAGAATTATCCAACATTTGATGATGTATATGCAACTATTAAAGGTAAACTTCTATCTATGCCAGAAGCAACTCGTGAAAGAGATGTTATGGAAAGACTTGAATTACGTGTAAGACCATTCATCAATGAATTAAGATATTATTTCAATGGCCATACAACTATCAATTCAAATTCTGATTTCATCGTATTTAATATCAAAGAGATAATGAATAGTGATGAGAATATTAGAAATGCCTTATTCTTTAATATTTTAAAATATGCTTGGGGATTATGTTTAGATAAATCACGTAACACCGTTATGATGGTTGATGAAGCTCATATCTTACTTTCTGGAAGTAATGAATTAGGTGCAGAGTACTTAGCTCAAATGCAAAGACGTGCTAGAAAGTATAATACGGGTACTATTATAATTACTCAACAACCTACAGATTTTGCTCAAGAAAAGATGATAGTTCATGGTAAAGCAATATTTGATAACGCTTCATATTATTTGATAATGGGATTAAGAAAACAAGCTGTTGAGGATTTAGCGAAGTTAATTGATATCAATGAAGCCGAAAAAGAGAGCATAAAGACATATACACAAGGAGAAGCTTTATTCGTATGTGGTTCAAGAAGAATGCGTATCAAAATTGAACTTACTCAAGAAGAACTTGATTCATTTGGATCTGGTGGAGGTCTATAATTCTTAGGTGGTGATTTAGTTGAAAAAGAATATACTAAGTGGAAATATGTTATTACAAGGAGTCCAAAGAAAAATTGGATTCTTTGTGATAGCACTTTTTTCAGTTATGCTATTATTTCCAATTAGAACTAGTTCAGCAAATTTTAAATATTCACAATTTAATTGGGAGGAATTTGCTAAAGCAAATAAAGCCTACTGGGATAGCTATTGCTTAAATAGTGAAGATGAAGATTGTGAAGATAGGATTTTAAAAGCACAAAAGAAATTTTATGTTAAATTATATAAGCTACTAGCAAAGTATGAAAGAAAAGGTTTATTTATCAATGATAATATTATTCTAGAAACAGTATTTATTGATATGACTCCATCTTCATTTGCCGATGATGGTAGAGAATATATGGAAGAGTGGGAATCTCCATCAGGTGTTTATGTAATCGATGGTGAAGATGTAACCGATGCTGATGTTGAAGATAATTATGATGATGCGGCGGCTGCTGAGAATTACTATGCTGAAGAAAAAGATACTCTAAAGATTTTGATAAAAAACATGATAGGTTATTCAACTGCATGTTATGGTATCTATGGTGATCCAACAAAACATGTTGCAAATGATCAATCTGTAAGTTATACATGTGATAATGGTGGTGTACTTACTAATATATATACCTCACCAAGTTCATATAAAACCAAATGTGCTGATAAATTATCTAATTATGAGTATGGTTTCTGGGAATATTATGTAAGTAAATGGGCTCATGACCCTAAACTTTTACATAATAAAGTTTTGCCTTTCTTAAAAAATAATCCAATTGATGAAAAATATAATGATTGTGCAAGTATTACTGCTAGTTATCCTGGAAAGGGAGAATATGTATATAATGACGATCGTCATGTAAGTACTGATCGCTATTTTGATTTCTTAAGTTATAATATCTATTTTGATAAGAAAGCTCATTTACAAAAACGTTTTGAGGAATCAGTGCTTAAACCTGCTGGAGTAAAATGTATGACCAATGAAGTTTGTAGTGATTCGTTAGAAGCTGCTGGTAAATATGATGAATATGAAGGACAAATAATTAAGGTCAGAAAAGAGATTATTGATGATATTATC
>CAMXBB010000009.1 GCA_947179265.1 uncultured Bacillota bacterium | reverse complement strand
TTAATAATGAAGATGAAAAAGTAATTAGTAATTTAATTGGGGACAGAATAGCTACTATTGAATATAACTATAAGGGAAGAAAATACAAATATGACATGCTATATAATATGTATGATGATGAAAATCCTTTGATAATAAATTACTCAAGTAGCATAACCATCTTAAAAGATGAAGATGTATATCCTTGTAACAAGATTAATTATATCGATAATTATGACCGTGAACCAAAGTGCTCAATTGAGGGCGAATATGATACTACAAAGATTGGTTCATATAAATTAAAATATGTCATAAGGGATTCATCAAACAATGAAACAACAAGAAATCTAACACTTAATGTTATCAAGGAATATCCAAAAAATAATCAAAAACCAAATAAACCTGTAGAACCAGAAAAAGATAAAATTGAAGATATGATAACAAAATATAAAACCGATGATAATGAAATAGGTATCGATGTTTCTAGACATCAAGGAGTTATCGACTTCAACCAAGTTAAAGAAGCTGGAATTAGTTTTGTAATAATGCGAATTGGTGTTCATAATGGACCTGATGAAATATTAGATATGGACACTAAGTTTATAGATAATATCCAAAAAGCTAAAGAAGCTGGTTTAAAAGTTGGGGTTTATGTTTATACTACTGCAACTAGTGAACTCATGGCAGTTGATCATGCCAAATGGGTTATAAAAGCATTAGATGGAATAAAGTTAGATTTCCCTATTGCATTCGATTGGGAAAATTGGAATTACATCAAAGAATATAATGTTAGTATTCATGATATGCATAATATCTATAAAGCATTTAGTAATGAGATAAAATCTTCAGGATATGAAGCGATGCTATATAGTTCAAAACACTATCTAGAAATCATTTGGGGAAATAGCTTTGATAAAGTATGGTTAGCTCATTATACTGACCAAACGAGTTATTCTGGTAAATATCAGCTATGGCAATTCTCTAATATAGGAAAAGTCCCAGGAATCGATGCTGATGTCGATTTAGATATATATTATAAAAACAAATAAGAGAAGTTAATTAACTTCTCTTATTTTTGCATGAAATCTTGATACCAAGCTGATATACGTTCTGAACGTACAGTAGAGTTATGAGTATATTCTAAGTATTCTCCTTTAGATAAACTTTCCTCTTTTTCCTTTATAAATTGATTAAACTTTTTCTCAATAAACAAATCTTGTAAATAATTTTGTAATAAAGATATTTTAAAATCTACTGCATCATTATGTAATGTATAGTTTAAAAATATATTATTCAATTTATATTTATCAAAATCATTTTCAATATCGTATTCATCTTGTGTATTAATACTATCAATATGATAAGAATGGATTCTACCAAGTAACACACTTAAATCTTTTTCGTAGTTACTTTTAATTAATTTAACATCTTCTCTATCCGTAGACAGCATATTATACAATTCTTCAAATTCATCTGCCATTTTATCACCCTATAATCCAACATTCTGACTGTTATTCTTTGTGTCACCTAGTAAAGCTGCTAATTCATCATTAACCTTTTTCGCATCGGCTTCACTAATCTTTTTATCCTTTAATCCTTCAGCTAATTCACTTGCAATAGCATCGCTTTTAACATCGATATCAATATTAATTCTTTGAATGTCTCTTTCATCCGTAACACTAGAAAGTGCAACTAGATTTCTTCTTATGATACTCAACTTATCATTGATTGAACCAATTATACTATTCTTCTCCAATTCAAAATCTTCACTAGTAAGATTAAATCTTGTAGCATATTTTTTATGTTTATCTTTAGCATCCTTCAATACTTGCCATACACTTGCATCAGTTATACCCTTTTCAATCATTTCATTTTCTAAGAAATGCAATTCTGAGTTTACCTCAGAAAAGCCATCAACATTATCTAAAGTTCTAATTCTTTTAGATACTGCTGTAATTCTATCAATTAGGGAATCTCCATACTCTTCTTTATTATTATCTATTTTTATTATATCATTTCTTTTCTTTACTACTAACTCTGCTATAGAAGAAATCAACACACTATATAGAGCGGCGATAGTAGGATCCATATTTGATACTAACCAGTTAAACTCACTAGATTTACTTTCTAAGTCATGAGCAGTATTAGTCGAATTAATACTTTCTCTTAAGTTATCTAATGATTTTTTATAAAATGCTTTAGGATCTGAATATAATGTATCACCTTTCAAGAAAGATAATGCTGCTATCTCCTCATCCGTCAACTTAGAAGAAGCCACTACAGGAATATTAGTAGTTATTGCTAAGCTATCATCTGCTGCAAGCGCAACTTGGATTTCACTTAAAAGACTTGGATTTTCTCCTGTTCTATTAAATCTTTCCAATCTTTCTTCAATTTCTCTTTGCTTTTGTTCAGCTATTATTTCTCTTTGACGTTCATCTATTTTACTAACGACTGTATCAACGCTAACATTTTTCCCACCGATTACGATGTCAGTTGCATTAACCATAATAGTTGGTAAAACCTCATTGATATAACTTCTTACACTTATACTCATTCCATCCATAGTCGAATCTAAAACTTCATCACTCAAAAATTCTGATAATGATGCACAAAGTTCTGCTTTATCAGCTAACGTTGCTGGATGATATTCATTATTAAGAAGCATAGTATATACTTCGTCCAAACTCTTTTTATGAGGACCAACCATTACAAAAAAATCATCGTCCATAAAAGGAATCTTACTAAAGAAATAATCCCTTACACTTACTAGTTCCGTTTCACTAATTCTTACAGTTGCGACCAAATCATCTCTTGATGCTAAATAACTTTCAATGTATTCTTCATATTTTTTATTTGTTTTAACTTGAGGTATTACATCAGGTACTATTTTTTCATTAATATAAGTAACTAAGTTTTCTAGCTTAGCATCGTCTTTTATAAAGCGTATAAATATTGTATCTAAGAATTCATAAAGAGGCATTACTTTTCCATTTTTAGAATAAGTTCCATTCAATAAGTGCTCAGGAAGTTTAGCTTTTATCTCAGCAACTATAGCTATCTTATCCATATCATGACCTCCTTATTTTTACATAGATTATTATAACAAAAAAAACACTTATTTAATAGTGTTTTTTTATTTATATTTTATAGAAATCTACTATTAGATAAAACTTCTGTTATTATCTTATCATCAAATTCAAAATTCTTATATTTAGAAATTTTTCCATCCTTTTTAGCTAAGTATTCTCCTAAAGCAAGATTATTAGCTCCCTTTATATTAGCTTTCTTAGCTTCTTCACTGTTAGTATAATCAAAAGAGATTAATAATGATGCAAAAGCATTTCGATCAAATTCAAAGAATTTATTGTGAACATCACTAGTTGATAAAACAAATAGAATATTTAAATTTGGAATTTGACTTATGATTCCTGTAAGCATCTTTTCCATATCAGGATTTCTTAAAAGATGTTTATCATCATCGATAGCCACTAAAATTAATGGTAATTTTGAATTACTATGTTTATTATATTCTAAGACATTAGTATATCCATTCTTTTCTATAATCTCTTTTCTTCTATCAATCTCTTTTAATACTCTAGATATTGCTACAACAGCTTTCTCCATATCATTGATAGCACTTATCAAAGTATATGATGTATCGATATAATAATTAAGTTCTACTCCTGAAGTATCAATTGGAATTATTCCCATTTGGAATGATGTATACTTATGAATCATTTGTAATATAATTTGATCTAATAAAATAGATTTTCCACTACCAGTTTCTCCAGTAATAATTATTGATGGATATTTATTAATATCGATTAGCAAATTTCCATCATCATTATATCCTAGTAATAATTTATTCTTAGCTATATCACTATTTAATACTATTTTAAAGTCCTTATTATTCATACTTTCACCACTTCTTTATTCTTAAAATTCAAATGGTTTAATCTTAACCAAATATTTATTAAGTTCCTTATCATGATCCATAACTGGCACGTTTATGGACAAAAAGACTGCTTCACTGCTGTCTTCAACTTCAGTAATATATATATCATCATTGATTATTTCAATAATACTTTCTTTAACCAAATAATTCTTTATATCTTCTTCGCTTTTTTCTTCAAATCCTTTAATAGATATGAATATGGTTACATTTCTTACACCACATGATTCCCATACTTCTAATCGATATGGACGTTTATCACTCAAAATACCTTCAGCATATCCAATATTGCATACCTCAGTATCACTTATAAAATCTATCGTATCTCTTACGATGCTTGGATATTCCATTCATACCCCTCCTTAATTATCTCTAAATAGATATCTTTGGCTATACTTTCAGAAAAGTTTAAGTCACGTAATATACTTACAGCTGTATCACTATCCATATCTATAAAGCTATTATCATAGGAGATTATTTTCTTTATTAAATCATATTTCTTTAATAGATCTTGATTTGATGTAGACTTCATCAATTCATCTAATCTTTCTCTTACTTTATCTAACATAAGTCTTACTCCTTATAACCCCAGGAATGTCTTTCTTTTCAACATCCAAATAAGCGTATCTTTTATCATCAAATCTACTTCTTATTTCATCTATATTTAAATTACTGATAATCTCTTTGCTATTAGCATCGATTACAAAATACGTATATTCACTACTATTTACTACCGATACAATAGTTATAGGAACATATTCATACTCTCGATATGTATTGATTGAACTACTTACAACACTTATAGATATTCCATCTTCAGGTCTAAAGAAATTCTCAAACATCTTTAATTGATAAACTATACTATCAGTACCCATTAAGCTACTAGATGATATTACTTTAAAGAACATAAATAAGCGTTCTTTCCTTGACATAGAAGCTCTAGCATAAACGCTTCGATATTCATCTAAAGCTTTAATATAATCCCTCTTCAAAGATGCATTAACTAAATGAGTATAATTAATCTTAGCTAATAACTCTTCAAATTTATTTTTAGTAGTTTGGTTAGTATTTATACATTTAATAGAATTTATTCCTTCATTCATCTTTGCAGATGACATATCACGTAATAGAGCTTCATTGGATAAATCTAATTCTAAAACATATTCCCCATATTTGAATGAAAGGGTTTGAAATTCGACTGTATATTTAATACCTAGTTGTTTAAAGATATAACTCATTATTATCATTATATCATTAGGAAGTACAGCATTATTTTCCAAAGTTATTGATTTAACATCTTCAACACTACTTGATTGTTGTTGAGAAATATTTGATGCATAATAATCTTGATTATACTCTAAAATACTTAAAAGTCTTATATATTTTATAATAGCTATTTCTAAGGCAGATAAAGTTTTAGGGATATCTTTATCTAATGCTTCTTGAAGTTCGTCACTCAATTCTACTAAGTCAGCACGTGATGCCCCATCTTGATCATAATCATTGCTCTTCTCATTTCTATTGATAGATTCAAAATCAATTGATTTATAAGCTTTTAAACTCATATATCGATGATAAACAGTGTTAGGGATTAAGTATTTAGCAAGTATTCTTTCTCTTTCCATAAAGCTTACTATCATATAAGCTACTATTCTAGAAGAAATCTTTTGCTTTTTACCATCAATAACAAATTCAATTCCATCACCACGAAGAAAATTATTATATTTTTCATTAGACATAGTTAAAACATTAAATAAAGCAACAGAAGGAATTGATACTGCACTCTCATCTACTATACCGAAATGAATCTCATCACGATATTTCGTACGTAAAGAATTAAGAGTTGAAACACTAGTTATTAAAGCAATACGCATTTGCTCCTTTTCAGACAGCTCATCTTTAGGTAGTGATAATAACAAATCGCTTAATACTGCTCTAGATATAATGATTGAATCTACTTTATTATCCTCTTTAAATAAACTTATTCTAACAACATTCCCAAAATCGTTATCCATATTTTGAAATAGGTATTGATACATTCCCTCATTATTTAGAAGGTCAAATAAAAGAGTTTTACTAACAGTAGTTCTATTTTCTTGTATTGTAGAAGTTATAGTAGGAGATTGAAACTTATATCTTTTAAATAAAGCTTCATCTTTAATTAATAAATCATGATTTAAAAATATACGATAATTTTGACCATACATTTTTATAAACTCTGATTCAGTATAAAAACATGATTTATCTAAAAACCTTTCATATTGCTTATTCATATCTATAACTCCTTATTTTAATTTAATTATATCATCTATTCTATTATTTAGTAAATAAGCTTAATAAAAAAAAGACAAGATATTCTTGTCTTATATGTCTAAACGATATACTTTTTCTCCAGAAGTAGTAGTTGGAGCTATAGCTGGTTGTTCTGATGGTGCTCCTAAATGTGATGTATCTTCCTCACCTGATAATGCATGAGCCATACTAGTCTTAGTCATTTCTTGAGCAAAACTCATCATAGCATTATTACGTTTATCTTCAATAGCTTTTAATACTCCTTGACCTTCTCTAATCTCGCGCATGTTGTTCTTATTGATTTCAATTTGTCTTTCAAGAGTAGAGATAAAGATATCATTAACCTTGATTGTTGTATCTAATGATATTGTAGGACGATTAACTGATTCTGCAGTTTCCTCAGTTAACTTACTTAGTTGTTGAGCTCCACTTAAAATAATTTGTTGAGTGAAGTTATAAGCCATATCGATAGCAGCCTTAGCATCTTGAGCATCTTTAATACCTAAATGCATACGCATTTGTACTCTCCATGTAGGTACTGCTGTAACAATTATTTGTAAAATTTGATCGGCAAGTGCACGATAAATTGCTTGTAATTGTCTGATACTAGCAGCTGTATAAATACATTGTTGACGTGACATATCTAGTGAATAAATCTTAGCTTCAAAACTATTAATAGCTTCGGCTAAGTCTTTAGCTTCTTGATAAGCAAGAGCTGAACCAGTCTCCTCTGCTCTAGCATTAACTTCAGGTAATTCTACAGTCTTAGCTTGTTCTAGTTTTTCTTTACCTGCTGCAATAAACATTGATAATTCACGATAGAATTGTAAGTTTAATTCATACATTTCATCAAAATCTTTTACATCTCTTTTTAATACTTCTAAATGGTCCTTACGTAATATTTTCTCTGCCGTATTAACATTATCTTGTATTGATGCATAAGACGCTTGAGCTTCAGCTAGAGCATCAGATGCTGCTTTTTTCTTATTTTGGAAAAATCTTATTATACCATTTTTTGATAGATTCTTTTCGAAATCTGGATTATATGTTTTTAAGCTAGTAACTAATGTTGTTAATTCCTTTCCAGCATCTCCAAGACTCTTAGTGCTATATTGAGCTAACTTTTTATCAGAAAATTCTGATAACTTAGATTGAGTATCTGCTCCATATGTGATTAGAGATGCTTGATCTCTTAAATCGATTTGTCCAGCTAACTTACTAATAGCTTGTTGTTCACGTGGAGTGAATGTGTAACCAACTACTAGATCCCCACGTTTATCTTTTTCTAGTAATTGTTTAGGTGTCAATTCTGCTATTTCAGAAAGGGCATCTTTCTCAATATTTGCCATATTATTTTCCTTCCTTTTTATTGATTGCTTTATATAATAGCACATTTTTTTATTATTTCAATCTTTTCCTTAAAGTTATTTCATCATTTAGTTTTAATTTATCTATTGTAGCCTCAAAATCGGTATAAATGTCACTTCCTTTTATACCTAATTCCTTTGGAGTTCCAAATACGATGTCTTCATCCCTTAAGTTCATAATATCGACTGCTTCTTTTACTGGTAACGTAGAACCATAACTTACTGACCAGTAATCAGAAACATCGGCAGTTTCTAGAAGTCTAAACATTATTCGTCTCAAGAATTCTTTTCTCATAAAAGGTCCAATACACTTAGATTCATTTAGAGTAAGATCAACATCTTTAAGATTGATTGTTACATAAAATATCTCTTTATCATCCCTTAAAGATTCTGTATCTAATTCAAAACCTATAAGATTTATTGAATAACCAACATTCTCTAGAGCCTTAATAAGTTGCATAGCTATAATCCCTCTATTAATAATCTCATTTTCCTTTGTTCCAGCGGGATAAGATAATTGAAAATAAAAGTTAATTATCTTCTTTTGACCAACTCGTACAACTCTACGCATATTTCTTGGTGATCCATAGACATAAGCAGGAATATCAACTCGAGACCCAACATAACTCTTTATGGATCTCGGTGGTATTTCTCCAATTCCTTGATTAAATTTAATATCGCTAACCTTACTTATCTCTCGATAATGTTTATAATCTTGATTATATCCATATATTAAGTGTTCCAAAGTATCCTTTAAAGGTTCCCCTCTAAATTCTGGTTCAGTATCTATTTCAGAACAAATATATCCCCCGAAAACCTTCATATTAATTGGGGTATCTTTAAGGTATTGTACTAAAGATGTTATCGAAGGAAATGTGTATTTAAATACCTTTCGATCTAAAGAATCACGATAAATCTTTAAATACTTATTCATTATTATCAACTAGGGAAGAGAATTGTTTTACAAGTTTCTTTCCTTCCTTTCCAATTTGATTTTCATTTGATTTCATATAAGCACTTACAGTTGATAAATAATCTTTATCTTTTGCTTCAATAAATTCATATTTTAGTATTTTATCAGGGCTAAATACTCCATGAACTAAATAATCTCTAATATCACTGATATCTCTTGTAGTAATTTGTCCTTGAATGTCATCCTCTTGGCATGCCCAATATTCTTTAACAGCTTCTCTAAATAGATTGATAAATTCTAACCATTCTGGATAATTTTTAAGAATTGCTTTTTCAACATTTGGATCATAATCAAATGGTATATATTTGAATCTTTGTTGAACAGATTCATCTAATTTTGTTCTTACATTATGAGCTCTTGTTGCTCCCATACCTTTGGTATTACCTGCTGCTATCAATCTGAAATTAGGATGACGATCAACAAATCCGATTACTGGGAAATTATAAGTAGCATGACCATCATTATCCATAAATCCATTTAGTTTAATAGTAGCTTGAGGCACACCATTATCTAATTCATCACAGAATGCAATATAACCATTTCTCCAGCATTCATAGAAGTTTGATGGAGCATAAGCACCAGTTGCTGTTCTTCCTCCAATCAATTCATACTCTTCCATAATGTATCCAATATTAACATATGGAATACCAAATAGATTAGATAATTGCTTAACAAAGTAATTCTTTCCTGTTCCTGATGGTCCAAATAGATAGATAGATTTATTCTCTACCATAAAGTATATACAATCATCAATTACTTTATTGAATACAGTTCCCTTAGCTTCTAATGAACGTTTCTTTTCCATTATTGCATCTAGACGTTTATTAAATTTTATAGTAGCGTCAAAGCTAGTTATAACATCAGGAATTTTTATTCCTTCTTCTTTACTTGTTATAGCTGCTCCAGGTGCTAAAATATCACCTGTAAGAATAGTCGGTGAGGTTACTATTGCTGGAGTTTCTTGAACTTGAACAGTTCCAACATTCTTTAGAAGATCACTAATCTTTTTTATATCTTCTGAAGAAGATATACCAGTTCCCTCGATTATTTTCCTAATATCTTCTAAACCTTTTTTTACCTCACTTGTTGCTTCTCTTTTGATTTCTTCCAATTGGCTAAGTGAAGTTGATGTTGATGTTTCATAAGATGCTCTAACTTGAGCTAATGTTCTAGCATCACTTTCCATTTTGCTTACTGCTTCTCTTGCTAATTTTTGAGCTTCAGCTTTAGTATTACTAGTTAATCTTCCTAACAAATCTTCATAATCTTTTTTCAAATCAGCATAACGATCTAAATAAGATTGTTGCAATTGGTCCTCATATTTTGATGTAACCCCTGATATTCTTGTATCAAAGTTTTTTATACTTTCATCATATGAAGCAATCAATTTTTGAACATTACCTCTTAAAGTTCTTAACTCTTGAGTCATTAAAGTAATCTTCTCTTCTTCACCTTGATATCTACCAATTACTTCGTCAGCTCTTTGAACAAGTAATTCCATCTTAGCTAAGTATTTTTCATCTAGCTCATCATATACTCCAGCTCTTTTTTTAGCAAATGAAATAAATGCATCGATAGACTCCGTATAATTTCCTGTTAAAGCTGATGTTTGGAAGAAGTAAGCTAACATACTTCTAAGTTCAATATCATTTGGAGTTAACATAGATATTGCAAGAATCAATCTTGTTGTTTCTTCCATATTATTCATTGCAACAGCATATTTAGATACCATAGTCATCACAGAGAAATAATTTTCAACATATTCAAATGCTGCCATTATCTCCATAGAGATTAAACCTTTTTCATATAATCCATTATTTTCAAAGAAATGAATTAATGTTTCATTAAAGGTATAACCTGATTTTTTAATATCCTTATATATAACACCTGCTTCTTCATATAAAGTATTAAAATCATATTTTCTTAATCTAGGATTATTAATAATCGTTCTTATAAATACGATTAAATTTTCTTCTGTGTCAAATACATTTATATATTTATTCGCACTATATTGATCTAATAAATCTAGAATTACAGAATCTGGACCAAGTTGAATCTTTACATCTACCCTTAATCTATCTATCTCACTTACTTCCTCTGGTGTTTTTCTACCAAAAATTCCCATTATTCTTTCTTCCCTTCTAATACTAAACGAATCGTTTCTTCTTCTAAACTCTTCAACGAATTTATTTCATCTTCACATTTAGGATAATAAACACTACCATGATCGATTACTTTAAATAATACTCGATTAGCTAATACTTCTCGGTAATATTCATCCTCAGTTGGCATATCGATAAAATATTCTTGAATGATACTCATATCATCACTTATTCTAAATTCTTCTTCAATATGTTTAACCGATATGATTGGACACGCAAGACCATCAATTACTACGCTTCTAACAGTAAGATTACGATCTTTAGTTGATAAATTATTTCTAGATATATAATGAACATCTCTAGAATTCTCGTTCATCAAGATCGCTACATATAGATCATTAGGTAATCGATATATCGTATGATTAGGAAATTTCCTTTTTAATTCTTCATTTTCTACTGAAGGAATAGTAATCGTATTTATCATAACTGGAGTATCATTATATATTACTTCTACTTCCTCAACTACCTCATCATTTAAAGAATATTTTAAACTACCAGATATATTTATTCCTGCTACTCTAAAATTAACGTATAATGACTCAGCAGTAAAATCAATAGATGCACATACTGATTTAGAGCCATACATATTACCTAGCGTTATAACATAGCTCATATCATCAGTCTTACTAAATTTTATTGGTATAATTCGAGATTTAGTATTGGTACTTACTGAAACAATAAAATTATCTCTCATACCAGATATATTAGAAAAGTTGGTAATCTCTATTCCTTCAATACCAAATATTATAGATATTATTTCGAATATAATAGGCGCTAACGACGTAACATCATATTTTTGATAATCAATATGACGATACGGATAAGTAACATTATCCTTAAAATAGTCAGGATATCTACTACTTATAGAACTATCTAAAAGTTTCTTAATATCTTCATTTAAAATAATAATATTCCTTCTGTCTTTCTCATCTTCATATACTTTAGATAAAGTAGCTAAGAATAAATCAAAGTGCTTTGAAGAATTAGATGACGATATTACCTCTCCTAAGTCATTCGAGCAAGATATAATAACTTTTCCTGTTTTGGGCAAAATGTTAGCCGATATACCTGTCAAGTTTCTAATCTTGGTCCTTATGTTTATTTCATCATTATCCATATAGTAATATTTCATCGTGATCCCTCTTCTTGTATTGCCTATAATAACAAAGAATATTTAATAATTCAACAAAAAAAAACTGTATTTTTATTTATACAGTTTCTTTTATTATTTTATTCAGTTCTTAATGCTTCAACTGGATCTTTCTTACTTGCTAGTTTAGAAGGAATAAGACCTCCGATAAGAGTAAGAATAATACTTAGAACTATTAATATTATTCCAGCTAATATTGGTAATGAAGCATTAATATCCATATTACCTGTTACATTATGAATTAATGAATTGATAGGTGGAATTACAGCACAAGTAAATCCAATACCAATTACTCCTGACAATAACCCAACTATAAATGTTTCAGCATTAAATATTGATGATATATTTTTCTTGCTAGCACCAATGGCTCTTAAAATACCAATCTCTTTAGTACGTTCAAGAACACTGATATAAGTAATAATACCAATCATTATACTCGATACAATCAATGCTATTGATACAAATGCTATTAAAACATATGATACAGAATCAACGATTGTTTTAACCGATGACATCAACATTCCAACAGTATCAGTATAACGAATAACTTTACTTTCTTCATTATCTTTTTCTACCATCTCATTGTAATCATCAATAAATTTCATAAAGTTTTCTTTTGATTCAAATGAATAGAATGTTGTAGAAATAGCTGTTGGTTCATCTAAATTTTGATACCCTAGGTTGATTAGATTACTATGTTGGTTGGCATCACTAGTATTATTCATCGCTCCCATTAAACGAGCAAGTTCATTTTGACTTAAATCAAATTTAAAAGCACTAGCAATTTTTTTAGAATCAACATTGAATGATGAAGCTATGCTTTCCATAAGTTTAGAAGTCAATTCCCCAACCTTAGTTAATATGTCACTTTGCATTTTAGCTTCAGTCATTGAATGTGCTATCTCCTCAATAGTCGCAATTATAACGGTTTGATTCATAAATGTTGATACCGTTCCATCAATAACCATGGTTGTTATAATGGCATTTGGATCTTTTGGATCAGTCGTTAAACTTTGATCAGTTGCATAATATGTTGCTACATATGATTGCAATAATCCATTTAATAAAGACGACATAGCTGTTTTATAAACACTTGAAGGTATAATATATTTCTTCTCTAAATCGGTAAATATCTTTTTAGCATCACTACTATTTAGATAATCATCAACTATTCTAGGTATATCTGATGAAGAAATCACGCTTAAAGACATTCCCATATTTTCTAATTTTTTAGTAGGATTGTCGATTGCATAATTCAATACACCCTTTGCTAATCTTTCTACAGATGAAGATAAAGATGTACGAGCTGGAGTTATATCAGTCGTAATAGCTCCAGAAATTTCTTCCATATATCCAGAAGTCATCTTTTTGATATCATTTTCACTAATATTCATCTTAAAAGCACTTTGCAACATCTTAGTATCTACTGATATTAAATCTTCAAACTTAAGATCAGATTTCTTTTCTGAATCAAAACGAGTATTAGAAAAAACATCAACATCCTCATTAGCTAATTGCTTTTTTACAATATCAGTTTTACTAGCATCATTAATAATCTTTTCAATCAATTTAGCATTATATACGATACCACCAGACATTGAAGAATTATTTCCGCTATTCTTTGGACATACTATTCCAACAATCTTTAAATCTAATGCATTGTCATATAGTTTCTTAACATAATCTTTATCATCACTCATATCCTCATAGATATCATATTTTTTATTATATTTATAAAGATCTGTCTTATTAATCATCTTATATTCTAAATTTAAGAAATCTTGATAAGTAAATTCTAAAGGTTTATTATCTAAACTAACAGTTTGACCAGTCATAACCTTTGACATAACATCATATAATTCGTCCATATCTCTTATACCTAATAGATAAAGGAATAGATCAGGGATAGAATTATCATTTGGTAATACTAAAATCATCTCATTATATTCTTTTGGCCATCTTCCATCTAATACTTTATAATTATCACTTAATGCTTCAATCTCAGCATCAGTGAACTGAGCAAAGATACTTGATTGTGAAGAGAATGTCGACATAATCGAACTTCCACCAAACATCGAATTAAAAATTGAATTAGGATTTACTTGAAATATTTCCTTATCTTTTCTAGTATAGATAATTGGGTCTATACTATATTTATAGGTAATACTTTTTACATCACTCTCTAAGTCTTTCTTATGATTTTCCAAATACTTTTTAAAACTTTTTAAATCATTAGTTGTTACATTTGAAAACATTGATGCAAATTGTTGCGATTCAATAATTTTACCTTCTTCATCGTTTTCTACTTCACTTGCTTGCATCATTGAAACCATCATACTAGTAAAGTCCATTGTCTCTGATTGAATAGTTAAAGGATAACTAGTTAAAGTATCTTCTTGTAACTTATCGATATAGTTTTGGAAGCCATTTGATAATGAAAGAATTAATGCTATACCGATTATTCCGATAGAACCAGCAAATGCTGTCAAAATAGTTCTACCCTTTTTAGTAAGTAAATTATTTAAAGATAAACTTAATGCTGTTAAGAAAGACATACTAGTTCTTTTTATCTTCGTATTTTCCTCGGAGCTACCCTTTTCTTTAGCTTTTAAAGGATTGGTATCACTGATTATTTTTCCATCTTGAAGACCTACAATACGAGTTGAATATTCACTAGCAAGTTCAGGATTATGAGTTACCATAATAACTAATCTATCCTTAGCAACATTACTTAATAATCCCATTATTTGAACAGATGTTTTGGAATCTAGAGCTCCTGTTGGTTCATCAGCTAGAATAATATCAGGATCATTGATAAGTGCACGAGCTATTGCAACTCTTTGCATTTGACCTCCTGATAATTGATTAGGTTTTTTATTCATATGTTTTTCAAGACCAACTTCTTTTAAAGCTTTTTTAGCCTTCTTTATTCTATCTTTTTTAGACATACCAGATAAAGTAAGAGCAAGTTCTACGTTAGCAAGTATTGTTTGATGAGGTATCAAATTGTAACTTTGAAATACAAAACCTACACGATAATTACGATATGTATCCCAATCTCGATCCTTATAATTCTTCGTAGATACACCATTTATTATTAAATCTCCATTGGTATAGTTATCTAAACCTCCTATAATATTTAATAGAGTTGTTTTACCAGAACCACTTTGTCCTAGAATTGAAACAAATTCACTTTCTCTAAATTTAATAGAAACATTATCCAAAGCTTTTTGGGTTAGTCCTGCAGTCTCATATATTTTTGTAACATTTTTAATCTCTAACATAAATATGTTCCTCTCTAATAGAATATTATATCATATTGAATAAAGAACTAGCACCAACAATTGCTAATAAAATTAATAAAGTTACAATAGAAGCCTTACTTATATATATTCTTTTAATAGATGTATCAATATTATCTTTCTTGTGTTCACCTGTTTCGATTAATTTCATCAATTTAGAACTATATGGCTCAAGGTCCTCATCAGAAATAAAGGTTGCTCCAATTGTTATATCATAATCAATATATCTAATATCTTTAGGCAATTTAATAACAAAATATGTCATCATTATATCCCCAATAGCACCTAAGAAATTATATAAAGTACATATCGTTAACAAATCTAAATGATAATAAATTGTAAATGGAAGTGGTATGATTGTTAGAATAATTGTCGGAAATAATAATGATATAATAATTCCTCTTTTTTTTATTTCTGATTGACATGCAGCATAGAATACCCCTTTTTCTAAAATAGCTCCATATTTAATAGATTTCTTATCTTTGGTATTTAAGGAGAACGCAATACCATGTAATATCTCATGAATTATCGTATAGATAATAATTGCTAGAAATATTAATATATATGATAAATTTTCTAAATCTATCCAGTCAAATACATGATTTAGTACTAACAAAATAAAAAATTCTACAATTGCTATTATATTTGC
>CAMXBB010000008.1 GCA_947179265.1 uncultured Bacillota bacterium | reverse complement strand
CTATAAAAATATAGTTCATCTTTTATTTTGTTTTTATTCCTTGATAAGTATCTCTTCTAACCATCTCTTTATCAATATCATTTAAGACACAGAATTTTTTTAATAACCATGTTGGAGCAATAAGTTCATCTTTATCTGGATCTCCAGTGATCCTATTAATAACAATATTTTCATTTAAGTATTCTAACTGAGATATAACGATATCAATATATTCTTCTTTTGTTAAAATATGGAACTTTTCTTTCTCATAAATGTCGGCAAGTTCAGTGTTTTTTATTACATGTAACATATGAATTTTGATACCGTCAATATTCAAACTGTTTAAATATTTGGCTGTTGCAATCATCATCTCTTTAGTTTCATTTGGCAGACCATTAATGATATGAACAACAACTCTTATATTCCTTCTTTTTAATTCTTTTATACATTTTTCAAAGTTTTTTAAGTCATGACCTCGTTTAATATACTTAAGTGTTTCTTCATGCATCGATTGAAGTCCAATCTCAACTGTTAAAAAAGTCTTTTTACTTAACTCTTCTAAATAGTCATAACATTCTTTGGAGATAGCATCACTTCTAGTTGCAATATTTAAACCAATTACATTATCCAATTTTAAAATACTTTCATATTTTTCTTTCAATTCTTCTAGTGGAGCATAGGTATTGGTATTAGCTTGGAAGTATCCAATATATAAAGCATCTGGCCATTTTTTCAACATCATATTTTTAATATTCTCAAATTGTGTTACTAGATCATCTTTTTTATCTCCAGCAAAATCTCCAGATCCGAGTTTTGAACAAAATATACATCCGCTATTTCCATTAACTTTATTTGGACATGAAAAATTTCCATTTAAGCTTACCTTAAATACTTTCTTTCCGAATGTCTTTTTGTAAAAATAGTTTAAAGTATAATAACGTTTATTATCCATAGTATTTTTAAACATACTCTCACCACTCATTACCTATAGTATCATTAATTATAGAAATATGCTATAATTATAATGAGGTGAAATAATGAAAAAAGGTTATATTTTTGCTGGTTTATTAGAGGTATTATTTATTGGAGTTTACTTCTATTTATTTTTACCAGCAATAAATCCTACTAGTTTAGGTTTTTGGGGATTTGTCTTAGTATCATTAATTGTTGCAGGAATTCTTTTTAGTATTGCATCATCTGTTAATAATACTGTAATAATTAAAAAGAAAGGTGGAAACGAATTCCCTTTAAGTGCTGTCATTCCATTCATGTTAGCTGTTTTTGTAATAGCAGGAGTTATGATTGTAGATTTAATTTGTTCTCCAATATTCAATGCGAAAAGTTATTCAACAAGAATATCAATCGATCAAAGCAATGAATTTTTGAATGATATTGCTCCAGTTGATTTTAAAACACTACCATTACTTGATCGTAATTCTTCTGAAAAACTAGGAGATCGTGTAATGGGGCAAATGAGTGAACTAGTAAGTCAATTCTATGTATCTGACCAATACACACAAATTAATTACAACAACGATATCGTAAGAGTAACACCACTTGAATATGCGGATATCATTAAATGGTTTACTAATAGAGATAAAGGTGTAACTGGGTACATAACAGTAAATTCTGTTAATGGTGAAGCCGAACTAAAAAAATTAGATAAGGGTATGAAATATATGCCAAGTGCATTTTTCAATGAAAATCTTTATCGAGTTTTAAGATTTAAATATCCAACAACCAATTTAGGTGAAGCTAAGTTTGAAATCGATAATGAAGGTAAACCATTCTGGATTGTACCAACTTATTCATATACAGGAATTAATTTAAAAACTAGAGTAACTGGTGCAATTATACTAGATCCAGTAACAGGTGATTCTACTAAATATGATATTGACGATGTACCACCATGGGTAGATAATGCATATGATGCAGAATTAATTATTGAACAAGTAGATGATTGGGGCAATTATAACCAAGGATTCTTAAATAGTATCTTTGCCCAAAAGAATGTTGTTAATACCACTGAAGGATATAATTATTTAGCAATGAATGATGATGTATATCTTTATACAGGTATTACATCTGTATTATCTGATGAATCTAATTTAGGATTTATTCTATCAAATATGCGTACAGGTGAAACTAAATTTTATAGTGTAGCCGGAGCAGAAGAGTATAGTGCAATGAATTCAGCTATGGGACAAGTACAACAAATGAATTATACTTCTACATTCCCACTTTTAATAAATCTAAATAATAAACCAACATATTTAGTAAGTTTAAAAGATGCAGCAGGTCTTGTTAAGATGTATGGATTTATTGATGTAGCAGATTACCAAAAGGTTGTAGTAACTGATGCTTCTAAAGGTATTAATGCTGCTGCTGAAAATTATTTAAATAGTTATGCAGAAGAGATGAGTGATGACTTATTAAAGAAAGATATTATAACTATATCTAGTATTGAAACAGCAACAAAATCGGGAAATACATATTACTATATTACTGACAAGAATAAGAAAAGATATATAGCTTCTATTGCATTAAGTGATATGCTTCCGTTCACTAAATCGGGGGATCAATTATCAATAGGTTATTACATGCTTCCAATGACTGACTGCAATACTTCGGAGATTATTAATCCTGATGGAAGTGGAGAAATTATTCCACCATCTACAGATTGTATTACATCCGAACCAACTATAATTGAGATAGTAAAAATCTACTAGGAGTATTAAGTACTCCTTTTTATATTATTGAAAAAGAAGTATAATTATCTTATAATAAATCAAGACAATGGAGTGAAGACAATGAATGAATTAATTATCGAAGAATTAGTAACAGAACTTGCTATAAAAAAGGAACAAATAATAGCAACTTTAAATCTATTAGAAGAAGGAGCAACTATTCCTTTTATTGCAAGATATCGAAAAGAAGTTACTGGAGCTTTAGATGAAAATCAAATCAAAGCTATTGGAGATAAATATGCTTATTATCAAAATCTTTTAGAGAGAAAAGAAGCGGTAATAAGATTAATAGATGAAAAGGGATTATTAACTGATGAATTAAAGGAACAAATCTTAAATTGTAAAAAATTAAATGAAGTAGAAGACTTGTATCGTCCATATAAAGAAAAGAAAAAGACTAAAGCTAGTGAAGCTATCAACAATGGATTAGAACCACTTGCTAAGATGATTATGGCTTTTCCAACTACAGGTTCATTAAATGAAATGGCTAAAAAGTTTATAACTGACAAAGTAAAAGATGAAGCAGCAGCTTTAGAAGGTGCTGGATATATTATTGCTGAATGGATTAGTGATAATGCATCTTATCGTAAATGGATTAGAAATAATGTATTTAGCAATGGAGTATTAACATCTAAGGTTAAGAAAAATGCTCAAGATGAAAAGAAAACATATGATATGTATTATGATTTTAGCGAACCAGTTAAACACATAAAGCATTATCGTTTACTTGCTATTAATCGTGGTGAGTCTGAAAAGATATTAACAGTGTCCATCGATATGGATGTTGATGCTATAACTGGTTATTTAGAATCTAAACTGATTAAAAATCCATCATCTTTTGTATGTGATTTGGTTAAAAATAGCATTAAGGATTCATTAAAGAGATTGATCTTACCTAGTATTGAAAGAGAAATACGTAGTGAATTAACTGAAAAAGCTGAAGAGAAAGCCATCGATACTTTTGGTGTTAATTTAGAACACTTACTTTTAACTAGACCTATTAAAGGGATGGTAGTATTAGGTTTTGATCCAGGTTACGTTAATGGATGTAAGTTAGCTGTTATTGATGCATCAGGTAAGTATTTAGATTCAACGGTTATCAAACCTTTCTTAAATGGTGCTAATCAAGAAAAATATATCGAACAAAGTAAGAAAATAGTTAAAGATTTGATTGAGAAATATCATGTTAATATTATTTCAATTGGTAATGGAACAGCATCTAGAGAATCAGAAAAATTCTGTTCTGAAATGATTAAGGAATATAATTTAGATTGTAAGTATATAATAACTAGTGAAGCAGGAGCTTCAATCTATAGTGCATCAAAACTTGCTATCGAAGAATTTCCGGACTTAGCTGTTGAAAAGAGAAGTGCGGTATCAATTGGTAGAAGATTACAAGATCCATTATCAGAGCTTGTTAAGATTGATCCAAAATCAATTGGTGTTGGAGAATATCAATATGATGTTAATCAAAAGCATTTAGGTGAATCATTGGACTTTGTAACTTCTAAAGTTGTCAATGAAGTGGGTGTTAATATCAATACTGCTTCAAAGAGTATTTTGAAATATGTATCTGGATTAACAAAATCAGTTATTGAGAATATAATAAAGTATAAGGAAGAAAAAAAGATTACCAATAGGGAAGAAATCAAAAAAATAAAGGGTATGAGTGAAAAAGTTTATGAGCAAGCAATAGGTTTCTTACGTATTCCAGATGGTGATAATCCATTAGATAATACAGGAATACACCCTGAGAGTTATGAAGTAGCACAAGGATTATTAAAGTTATCAACATTAGATATTAAGGATATCAATTCTAACTCCTTTAAAGATACACTAGATAAAATAAATGTAACTGATTATGCAAACAAATTAAATACTGACATCTATACTATCCAAGATATTATTAAAGAATTAAAGAATCCTGGATTAGATCCAAGAGATGAATTAGAAGCTCCAATTCTTAAGAGTGATATATTACATATCGAAGATTTAAAAGTTGGTATGGAATTACAAGGTACAGTAAGAAATGTTGCATCATTTGGAGCATTTGTAGATATCGGACTTCATGATGATGGTCTTATCCACATTTCTAAGATGAGCAAATCATTTGTTAAGAATCCAAATGACATCTTGAATGTGGGAGATATTATAAAATGTTATGTCGATTCAATAGATCTAGAGAAACAAAAAGTGGGATTATCTCTTATAAAATAAAGAAAATTACCACAATTTTATAAAAAAGTATTGCAATTAGAATTCATTATGGTATAATTCTAATTGTCTACTTGATGCGGATGTAGTTTAATGGTAGAGCTTCAGCCTTCCAAGCTGATAACGTGGGTTCGATTCCCATCATCCGCTCCATTTAATGCCCAATTAGCTCAGTCGGTAGAGCGCACGGCTGTTAACCGTTAGGTCGTAGGTTCGAGTCCTACATTGGGCGCCATTTAGATATTAACCAAACAGAAATGTTTGGTTTTTATTTTATTAAAAAGAACAAACAAATGTTTGTATCAAGAGCTTTTTTATTATATAATTAAATTGGTAGTAAAATTCAGGAGGGAAGATTTAATTATGGAAAAAGAAAAGAACGAAATTATATTATTCGAAAATCAAAATGTTAGACTTGAGGTTAATATGCAAGATGAAACTGTTTGGTTAAATCAAACACAGATGGCGGAATTATTTGATAAAGATAGAAGAACTATCACTAGGCATATTCAAAATATTTATAAGGATGAAGAATTGGAAGAAAGTTTAGTATGCTCATTTTTTGAGCATACTGCAAAAGATGGTAAGAAATATGCTGTCCAATATTATAATTTGGATATGATTATAAGTGTTGGGTATAGAGTACATTCTAAAAATGGTATTATTTTTAGAAAATGGGCTACTAGTATTTTAAAGGATTATATGCTGAGAGGTTATGCGGTAAATCAAGAAAGACTTAGATATTTAGAAAAAACAGTTAAGTTAATCAATATAGCTAATCGTATGGACGATAGACTTGAAGTTAATGATGCTAAAGAAGTGTTAAAAGTGATTGGTGAATATTCAAAAGCTTTAGATTTACTTGATGATTATGACCATAGAACGCTTTCAAAAGTTAAAGGTAATACTAGTGACAAAAAAATAAATTATAATGATTGTTTAGAAATAATAAATAAACTAAGGTTTAATAATGATTCTAAATTATTTGCTCTAGAAAGAGATAGAGGCCTAGAGTCAATTATTGGAGATATTTATCAGTCATTTGATGGAAAAGATGTATATCCAACTATAGAAGAGAAAGCAGCAAACTTTTTATATTTGGTAACTAAGAATCATACCTTTATTGATGGAAATAAGAGGATTGCTGCTACTTTGTTTATTTACTTCCTTGATTTCTATAATATTTTGTTTAGGGATGGTATTCAAGTTATCGATAATAATTCTTTGGTAGCAATCACACTATTAATTGCTGAATCTAATCCAAAAGAAAAAGATATATTAGTTGATTTAGTTATGAATTTTTTAAATAACTAATTTTTATTCTTTACATTGATGTTCATTTAGAAATTAACTAAGTAGAAATGCTTGGTTTTTATATAGTTAAAGTTTTTGTATTTTAGTTGTTGTTATAGGATAGTTAGCAAGTTCACAAATTTGCGTAATGAATCGTTTTGTGGTAAAATATGTGGCAATTTAAAGGGGAATTGGCATGAAAGTAACAAATGATAAATATATAATTGAAAAAGAAGGATTAAATGTCGGAGTTAAAAGATTTATCTCTTTATCTGACTTGCATTATGGTACATTACAACAATTGTTTTATAAAGGATATATGAGAAAATTTTTTGATTATATTAAAAGTATCAATAGTGGGAAAAGAGTAGATGCTATATTAATTCCTGGTGACTTATTATTTTGGTTATCGAATTATCAAGGAAAAGTCTTTGTTAAAGCCTTAAAAAGAGATTTGGAAGATTTATCTTATTCTTTATCAGCTCCAATTTGTGTATCTTATGGAAATCATGATTTACCATTTAATGAATCTATATTAAGTGATGAAGAAAAGAAAGAATGGGATTTAGCTCAATATATCGAAAATACTAGTGATGGTATTTATGTTTTAAATAATGAGCAAAGGAGATTTGATGATATAGTAGTAACTGGATTTTCTCCAAATCGTGCTGCTTATGCAACTAATGCTATGCCTGATAAAGCATTAGATATGGCTAAAGCAGTATTTGATAAATGTGATTTTACTTTTGACAAAAAAGATTTAAATATTTTGATGTCACATGAAAATAAATTTTTTACTTATGAACAAGCGGCATCACAATATGGTGATTTATATGATTATTTAACCTTTATTATTGGTGGGCACTTACATGATGGTTATATGCCAATTTGGTTACAAGATCTATTAAAAGGACAATTAAAAGATAAGGGAATATGGGAGAATATACCTATGAGTATTGATATGTGTAGAGGAGCATTTAAAGTTACTTCTTCAAGAACAAGTGAATGTATGTTACCAAAAAGAGATGAATATACTGATATAAATTTAAAGAGCGATGAAACTGCTAGTATAGTAAATAGAGGTGTTGCTAAGTATTCATGGTTTATTCCAAGTACACCAAGTATAGCAACTATTGAAGTCATACCAGAAAATCCAAGATCATTAAATAAAAGTATCCATTAGGATACTTTTTATTGTATAATATAACCATATTATTTTATATATTGAATATTTTTGAAAGGTGTTATTAATAATGGAATATAAAATGGATGATACAATTGGTCAAAATAAATGTTTAGGGGAAAAATGTCCAAATCATTGTTGTACAGATAAATTTATTGGGCTTGTTAACTCTTTAGTATATGAAAATTCAATTGAATGCGGAAAACCATTGTTGGATGATGATGAATATAGAAGAATCTATGAATTTAGTGGCGAAGAATTCATTGAAATGATTGATGGGAAACCGTATTTAAAAGTGTATGATGATAACATGTGTGCAGCTTTTAAAGATGGAAAATGTTCAATATATGAGGTAAGGCCAGATGCTTGTAAACTATATCCATTTTATTTTGATCACACATGTGGATTTTGTAAAGATAAAAATTGTCCAGGTAATTTTACAAAGGCAGATATTGTTGATGAACATTTTGAATTATTAAGAAAAAAAATAGATCTATATGAAAAAGAATTTAGAAATAAAAAGGATGGAGAACTAAAATAATACTATAGAAGTCTTTTATTCCTATCACTAGATTATGTAGAAATTAACCAAACATCTCTGTTTGGTTTTTATGTGAAATAATATATATCGTATTAGACACTCAAAACACTTAATTAATGGCAAAAAAATAATTTTTACCTTATAATATAATTAAAGATAATAATCAGAAGTGGAAGGAAACATCATGATATTTGAGAACTGGTATGAAAAAATAAAAAGTTATAGAGATAAATTTATAGAATATTATGTAAGTCAATTTAGTGAAGAAAATAGAAAACTTGTTACAAAGAGATTTGATTCTCTAAAATTTTGTTTTTATATTGATCCTAATTACATAGAAACATGGGTTTCTTTACAAATGGGAGAGGAGTATTTTACTGCTACCTATAATTTTTTAAAAGAATTTGGTGATGTGCTTGGTATTGATATCTCAAAGGTATCATTAAAGTTTAGTGAAGAATATGGATATATATCTATGTTTACTGAAGATGAAAGTATTGAAGCCAAACTACGTAATCTTTTTGGTGGGCTAAAAGCTTTTAGTCCTATGCCAGATAGTAGTGATTTTTATGATCTTTTCTGTTTTAGAAATTTAGAAGACTTTATAAAAGGTAAAGGGCAAAGTTTTGATAATCCTGAACAAAAACTATTACGAAGAAGATTACTATTTTTGAAAGATATGGGAGAGATAACTATTGAAGGTAACCCTTATGAATTTTTTAAGACTGAAGAATGTAGAAACTTTGTTAATTCATCTAGATATAAAGAATTAGAAACTAAATATAGTAATTTAGCAGCAAGGGCTTTAGAATATAAAAGAGAAGTAAGTTCCAAATATAAAGATTTATTAGATTACATGAAAAAGAGTATTCAAGTTGAAGAACAAATTAAAATGAAATATGATACTCTGAAAAGTGATGAAATAGATCCTAGTAAGATAGAAGAATATGAAAGGGCATGTAAAAAGGAAATAGCTTCTTTGAGAATTATTGGTGGTAATTTTGACATTTCTAATTGTTTAAATGAAGAAAGTGCACTAGAGAGCATACTTAATGGTGAAAGTACACAAAATACATCTTTTATTTGTAGTGGTTCAGAAAAACAAGAGACGGTTATTTTCTTTTGCCCTTTTAAGTCTGTTCCAGGGTATGAAGATGTAGATTTAAGACATGAAATTAGACACGGGATTACTAGTAGTGGAAGTGTTGATGGAAATATTACAAAAAATAAAGTTGGAAATCTAATAGAAAAGTTTGTCGGTAATAAATCTGTAGAATGTGAACTATTAAATTGGAATGAATGGGTAACTCAAATAGAAGCTAAAAGAGAAACAAGAGCTGCCTTTTCTGAAGATATATATATCATCTCTAAGCCAGGTATTAGAAATAGAAATGTTACAGGAAATTTTTGCGGTTATGATAAGTATTTGCCTTTATTTGAGATTATTTATAGTGCAATTCCCGCTTCAGCTATGCAAAGTCAAATAGAGTTATCTAACGATTCTCTGTATAGATTTATTTCTTTGGAACAATTAACTGAAATTGAAAGAATGATAATTAATGGGATAAAAAATGCTGAAGAAGTTGCAAGCTCGCTTTATAAAATCGCAGCTCAATTAACTAATGATTATAATATTAGTGGTGGTGTAAAAAAATAAATTAGCATCATCTAAATATTAATCAACGAATAAATTTTAATTTGAAGGGAATCTTGCTAATGAAAAAAATAGTTTTTATAACTGCCGTATCTGGGGTAGGAAAATCAACAGTATGTGAATACATTAAAAAAAATAAAAGATTAGATAAATATGAAGTATTTGATATTGATGATTTAGAAAATGTTAATGATTATAACAATGACACTTATAATTTGTTTTATGAAAATGCTATAAGTAAAGCTTTAAAAAAATCTGGAAATAAAAATATTATAATGGCATCGTCAATTAATCCAACTGATATCGATAAAATTAATTTATCAGAAGAGATTGAGGAAATTCATATGATTGCAATTACCTGTTCCGATGAAGAATTATATAAAAGACTTAAAGCTCGGGATCCTGAAAGAAATTGTGGAAGTGACAATTTTATCAATAATCATAAAAACTATCAAAATTGGATTCTTCAACATATTGATTTATATCATTTACACATAGATAATACCAATAATGACGTAGAAGAAACAGCGAATAGTATTATAGATTATATAAAGAACATTGACAAATAAAAAATACAAATAGTCTTTTAAAGGAGAAATAGTTATGGAATTAAAAGAAATATTAAGTAAAAGATGTGTTGAGATTTCCGATATGTCAGTTTTGTCTGTTGATGATGAATTAATAAATAATATTGATTATGTAATTGTCCCCGTATATGTAGGAACTTCAAAACCAAGAAAATTACCATACATAATAGCGAGAGAAGACTTTATTAAGTGCAAATCAATAATAGATGAAATTATTCAAAAGGTAAAAAGGGACTCAAATAACTGCTATGAAATGTTTGCAAGTATTTATGATTTGTTAAGTCAATATTTTGAAACTGATGCAACCGAAGATTTAAGAGAAGCTGTCGAAAAGAAAGACATAGAAAGTGCTTCTAGAATTCAAGGAGTATATGGGCTTTTAGTAGAAAATAGAGGTACTTGTAGTAGTGTTGCTTTTACACTATTTAATATTTGCAAATCTGTTGGAATTGATTGTGTAATGATAAACGGAAAATCTAGGGAAGAAGATGGAGATGATCATAGTTGGAACATGGTCAATTTAGATGGTAAGTGGTACAATGCAGACTTAAAATGGGATATGGAACAATTGAAAGAAGGCCAATTCCCATTAAAAGAATTTTTAAAATCAAGTAAGGATTTTGCTCATAGTAATCTCTTTGATTATTATTTAAAGGATTATGAAGTAACTTATTGTACAGAAAGTTTTCCAGAAGATAGACAGATTCAATTATTTTCCAAACCAACAACAGATAAAAAATTTAAATGATATATTTAAATAATTAACCAAGCAGAAATGTTTGATTTTTTCTTCAATATTTTTATTAGGTATTTGTTGATATCTAAAAATATCTTTGTTATAATTAACTATAGAATAGGAAGTGTTATCATGGTTGATTATAGTCGTGCAGCAACATCTAGAGCAGCTAAATCTTCTTTTGATCAAGCAGCTCAAAGCTTAATATCTGAGATTCAAGCCTTACAAGCAGAGTATGAAACTGAATGGAAAAAGGTAGAAGAATTAAGAAGAAGTAGAGCATCTTTAATCGAAAATGTAATACCAATCCTAAAAAACAATGAAGTAAAACTAGCACGTCCTTTAAGTAAATGTGATAATACTGAATTGATGGAAGAGTTAAGAAACATCGTTAATTCTTTAGATACTACTCCACAAGAAGAAATAAGAGTTGCTATGGTAAGAATCGATAGTCGTTATAGTCAATTAGTAAAACAAGCAAAAAAATTAGATGCATTATATGAGAGACTTTCTAGCTATTATGTTCCTGAAAAGGATTATGGTGAAGAAGTTGTTATCTCACTAAAGGGTCAAAAAAAGAAAAAAACTGATGAAGTCAGTGTTCCACTTTCTTTTGATAGCGTTGTACTTCCTGATGTTACGGATAATGAAATAGTTAAAGGGGAGCAATTTGAAAAAACACAAGAAAAAGTGGATGAAGGTGTAGCTCCGGAAGTAGAAGCTATTTTAGAGCAAGTTTCCGATGTGGATAACCATGAAGCATCTCACGATGGTGCATATGAAGATAGTACACAAACAATAGACTTAGATATAGATGAGACCCCTTTATTCACTTCCAACTTATTTGAGGAATATGATGATTCAACAACTTATGGTATACCAGAGATATCTTTTGATGATGCAGTAGAGGATCCTTTAGAAAAAAATGATAGCACAACGAATAGTTATGAAGATCCTAAATTGCTTGCAGATTTATCATCAGATGATCTTGATTTTGATGCTATGAATAACTATCTAGGCAGCATGAGTAATAGCAGTTTTGATTATAATATAGATAATTTAGGAAATATTTTTCAAACCGATGATTTTGAGGATGAATATTCAGAATCTAAAAGTAATTATTCAGATGAAGGCTTAGAACAAGTTATCTCATCCGCTCCAGCAAGTCAAGAATTGATTAATGAAGTTGAAACACTTATTGATTCAAAAAAACTATTTAGTTATTTAGATAATTTTAGTGATGATCATACTAAAGGAAATGATTCGAGCGATAAAGTTATCCAATTATTTGATCGTGTTGAACCAGAGAAGGTTGAAGAATCCGCTCCAGTTGATGATGAAGAGCCTGAGTTCCATATCTATTCTTTGAATAGTGATCAAACATTATCGCAAATAGTTGATTATGTTTATGAAGGCAATATAACATGGCATGACTTATATCGTTATGCTGATAATGACGAAGTTATATCAAAACGATGCGAAGAAATGAATGTTGATATTGAAGATGCAGTAAATACTCCGGGAGTGCTTGCTGATTTGGATATAAAATATCCAAAGAACTTTGTTCCATACCGAGAAGAATCTGTATATCATAGCAAAGCTGCATAGTCGGAGGTAAAGCTGTGGTATTTAAAAAGAATGAAATAATAAGATTGGCAAGTGGAAAAAAACATATAGTAGTTGATTCAGTAAATTATAATGGTGAGTATTACTATTATGTTTGTGAAGTTGATAAAGAAGAAAAAAACGTAATTGATAGTTTTCAAATAATAACAACAACTAATGAATATGGTAATAATTTCATAAAGACGGTTACAGGCGATTTGGCCTATGTCTTAGAAGAAATCTTCAAAAAGAATTTGGGAATAAATTAATTTAAGAGGTCTAATATGACCTCTTTTTTAATTTTGTCAATTTGACAATGCTTTCATATTTTGATAAGATATATAGCGTTCGACTAAAAGAGGAGGACCAGAAATGGATACAAGAAAAGCTTCTAGGGCATCTTGGAAGCATATAGTCTGTTGTTTAGTATTACTAGTAGTATTTATGCTAACAATAGGTGTTCATATTAATGCAGAAGGAAAGAATGGAGAAGCAATTGCTGATTCTTCATCTGAGGTAGTACCCCTCGTAATTAAGCCAAATGCAACGCTTAGTTATTTCTCAAGCATGATAAAAAATGAGGTTGAATTAGCTGGACCTAAAGAGGAAGTAATGGAATGTACTAATGAAGAATTAAGCGATAGTACAGAAGATTCAATAGAATCAGAAATTGACCATTACATTACTACTTATTCACATGATATTTATTTACTATCTAAGGCATTCGGTGTTAAATATGAAAAGGTCTTAGAAGATTTAAGAAATAGATATTATACGAATACGCAAAAGTTAGAACAAACAAATATTGGCTACTTAAGAACTAAATCTGGTAAATTAAAGACATTTGATAGTGCTTTATATGGATTAGTCGAATATTTCTACGATTTTGTAGAAAGAAACCCAAATCAAGTAAGTAAGAAAAGGGTTCCATATACTGGTGGAGCTAAGTATATAGAAAATCTAATAATCTATTTTACTACTCACATCTACACTAATGTCGACCCAGTAATAGCCTTAAGCATTGGAGCTGCAGAATCAGGATATTATAAAGTTAAGTTTATGCTTAAAAGTAATAATGTTTATGGTGGAATGAGTTCCAAAGGACTAATAAAATATAATAATATTGAATATGGGGTTTTGTCTTATATTAGAACATTGTCTAACAGCTATTATGGAAAGGGTTTAAATACCATTTCTAAAATAGGCAAAAAGTATTGTCCTAAGTATGATGAACTAGGAAATAAGATAGCGAGTCCACATTGGATAAAATTGGTTTCAACAGCTAAAAAGAAATATACAAAATATAACACCGAAATTGAAACAATTGACTTGCTAGACAAAGATAGAATTACAAACTTGTAATTCTATTTTTTTTTATTTATAATTATATTAGTATTAAGATATGATGACTATTTAAAGACAATAATGATTTGAGGAAGATAGAAATGAAATATATAGAGGAAATAGATATAACTAATAAAAAGGTAATACTTAGATTAGATTTAAATGTAACTATTAAGAATGGTGAAATAATCGATGATACGAAAATAAAGAAGAGTATACCAACGATTAAATATATACTTAATCATAATTCTAGAGTATTGATAATGAGCCATTTAGGTAAAATTAAAACAGCTGATGATATGATTAAGAATACTTTAAAACCAGTTAAAGAAAGATTAGAAAATCTTCTAGGTGAAGAAGTATTATTTGTTCCTGGAACTAGAGGTGCTGATTTAGAAAGTTCTTTGGATAGATCAAGAATTGTTCTTATGGAAAATACTCGCTATGAAGATTTAAATGGTAAATTAGAATCTAATTGTGATATGGAATTGAGTCGTTATTGGGCAGGTTTAGGTGATGTATTTATCAATGATGCTTTTGGAACTACTCACAGAAGACATGCATCAAACTATGGAATAAGTTTAAATTTGCCAAGTGCATATGGCTTTTTAATAAATGAAGAAATTGAAGGCTTAGATCCAATACTTAATAATATAAAAAGACCTTTTACTGTTATCATGGGTGGAGCAAAAGTTGATGATAAGGTTAAATTAATTGAAAGACTTTTAGACGAATGCGATTATATTTTAGTAGGTGGCGGAATTGCCAATACTTTTCTTAAAGCAAGTGGATATAATATTGGAACAAGTCTTTATAGTGCTGATTATGTTGAAAAGATTAAAGAATTAATTAATAGATATAAAAATAAGATTATGATGCCTAATGATGTTGTTGTTAAGGGTGATGACGGAATAATTGTAAGAGATATTGACTCTTTAAAAGATAATGATGCAATCTATGATATTGGACCTAGAAGTATTTCTAATTATGGAAATATTTTAGAAAAGAGTGAAACAATCTTTGTTAATGGTACTATGGGATTATATGAAGATGAATCATTTAGAGCTGGAACTGAAGGCTTGTATCAAAAATTATCAAATGTAGAAGCCGTTAAGATTGCTGGTGGAGGAGATGCTGTTGCCAGTGTTAATAAATTAGGATTCAATAATGACTTTGACTTTTTGTCAACTGGAGGTGGAGCAACACTAGAATATATCTCTTCCAAAAAAATAAGTTGTTTTGAGGAATGATTATATGATATTAGTTCTTAACTTAAAAATGAACTTAAATAAGAATAGTGTAATAGAGTATGAAAACTTTATAAAGGATAAAAATGTGATAGTATTACCACAATACCCTTACTTAGTTTTCTTTAGTAGGGGATCGTATCATTTAGGAAGTCAAGATGTTTCTAAATATTCAAAGGGAAGTTTTACTGGGGAAGTATGTGCTAAAGGTCTTAAAGGTTTAGGAGTAAAGTATGTTCTGGTTGGACATTATGAAAGAAAGAAATATTTTAATGAAACAAATGAAGATTCTAACTTAAAGATGCAAAATGTTATAGACAATGGAATGATTCCAATATATTGCGTTAATCAAACTCCTGAAGATAAGAATGATGATAAGGAATTAAAAAATATCGAAGAACAATTGGAAGCAATTCCTAATAATGTTAAATATATGATAGTTGCTTATGAACCAACTTGGTTGATTGGTGCAAATAATGATGAACTAGACATAGCTCACGTCGATAGAGTTATAACAAAGATAAGAGAATATCTTATGGAGAGAAATATAAATGCTTCAATAATCTATGGTGGAGGAATAAGTCCTGATAATATAAATGAATTGAAAAAGTTAAATGGTAATGATGGATTTATTATTTCATCTTCAGCTTTAGAACAAGAAAAGTTAGAAACTATTTATAGTGAACTAAAAAAATAAATGCCAGTTTATGGCATTTTTTATTTTTCTAGTGTATAATAAGTTCAAAGCGGTGATGAAATGGATAATATAAAAGTAGGAGATAATTTAGAACTTCATTGCTATAAACATAATGGAAAGATTAATAGTATATCTGATAAATTAACAGTTATAGATATTCAAGATGAATTTATAGTTTGTGGAGATTTTAAAACAACTATAACAGAGAGTGATGGATCATCACATAAGACAAAAGAACCAGCAATAGTCTTCTTTTATAAAGATAGATGGTTTAATATATTAGCTCAATTGAAGAAGCAAGGATTGTTCTATTATTGTAATATAGCAACTCCATATCTTATAGATGAAAAGGTTATAAAGTATATTGATTATGATTTAGACTTAAGAGTATTTCCAGATGGAGGCTTTAAGATTCTAGATAAGAATGAATATAACTATCATAAAAAGATAATGCATTATTCTGATGAGATTGATGAAATCGTAAAAAGTGAATTATCAAGTTTAATAGAAATGAAAAAAAATAGTGTTGGACCATTCAATAAAAAATTGATTGAAGAGTACTATGAGAAATATAAGGAAATCACAGGAATTTAGTGGTTTTCTTATTTTTTTGAAAAAAGTATTGAAAAAAAGTTGACAAAAAAAAGAAAAAGGTATAGTATTAGACATGTGTTTGAAAGA
>CAMXBB010000007.1 GCA_947179265.1 uncultured Bacillota bacterium | reverse complement strand
GATAATCTGTTTCTTACCCTTTGCTATTATAAATTCTGATTTTTCAATCATATAATTTGGATCAAGTATTTTTTCAGAATCAATACTTACACCACCTTGAGTTACTAATCTTCGAGCTTCACTCTTTGATGGAGCTAAATCTGTTGCAACCATTAAATCTATGATATTACCTTCAAATCCATTTAGTTCAATAGTTGGCATATTAGCACTCATACCACCACTAAATACTGCCTCAGCAGTCTCTTTAGCTTTAGTTGCTTCTTCTTCTCCATGTAAGAATTTAACAACTTCATAAGCTAATGCTCTATGAGCATCCCTCTTTTCAGGTGCTATTCTATGCTTTTCTTCTAAATCAATAATCTCTTCATGACTTAAGAAAGTAAAACGTTTTAAATAATCGATTACCATTTCATCTTCCGAATTTATTAGGTATTGATACATATCATATGGACTAGTTTTATCTTTATCTAGCCATAAAGCATTTCCTTCACTCTTACCAAATTTAACGCCTGCTTTAGTAGTAACAAGTGGCATTGTAAATGCATATGCTTCTTTACCAATCTTCTTTCTTATTAATTCAACACCAGAAGTGATATTTCCCCATTGATCTTGACCTGCAACTTGCATTACACAATTCTTATTTTCATATAACCATAAGAAGTCATAAGCTTGCATTAACATATAAGAAAATTCCGTATAAGATATACCTTCATCTAATCTTCTTTTGATAATATCCTTATTAATCATATAATTAATATTAAAGAATTTACCATAATCCCTTAAGAAATCAATATAGCTTACATCTTTAGTCCATTCATAGTTATTAACCATCTCACAATGTGGAAAATATTTAGATAATTGATTTTTAATACCTTTAACATTTTTAGTTATAAAATCAACTGAACTTTGTTCTCTTTCCTTTGTTGGTCTTGGATCCCCAATTAGACCAGTTGCTCCACCTACTAATACGATTGGATGATGACCAAAACGCGCAAGACGTTCACATATTAAGAAACTTGATAGATGACCTAGATGTAAACTATCAGCAGTTGGATCAGTTCCAATATAGAAAGTCATTCCTCCATTGTTTAATTTTTCAATAAAATCTTCATTATTAGTCATGTCCTTTATAAGTCCACGAAATACTAAATCATCATAACACTTCATATTTATCTCTCCTTATTCTTTATAAGATATATTTTAAATGTTTTATATCATTTATTTCTTCAGAACTGTTGATATTTCCTTTTCTATTGTAATATATAGCATCCATAGGAACCATTCTAGCTCCTTCTATATCCTTTTTAGGATCATCACCAATCATAATGCATTCTTCTGGTTTATATGCTCCACAGGCTGCTAAAAAGGCTTCCTTATTAGGTTTAATTGCCTTTTCTCCTCCACATATTTCACTAAAGTAATGAACAATACCTAAATGATCCATTTGCGCTGCTTGCGCATAAGCAAAGTAATTGGTTAATACTGCTAAGTCATATCGCTTACTTAGATATTCTAAGACATCAACGATATCACCTTCAATCCTTTCTGGAGCAAGAATATCCGCCCTCGATAAGAAATATTTAATAAAATTATTATCTATTTTTAAACCACTTATACTTCTTAAATATTCCGTATAATCATCAATTGTATAATGATCATAATGCTCCTCATAATGTATCATAGCACTTAAGCATCTTTTTATTTCCTCATCGCTATACTCTATTCCCCAACAGTTTAATAAAAACCTTAAACGTGATTCATAATCTAATCCTTCAAATAGAGTTCCATTTAAATCAAATATTATTCGTTTTTTTTCCATAGTTGTCCTCCTAAAAAAAACAACCATAACTTAGGAACGCATTATACGTGGTACCATCCTAATTCATGATTGCTCATACACTTTATATCTTAACGCGATTACACGATTTGGCTCTTAGGGTCGTAAATCCTCGTCATCACCAACTAACCAAATTATACTCAACTATTTCCGTTATGTCAATAATCTAATTTCCAAGTGATCGATGCGCCTCAGCTGCATTAACACTTATATCAATAATATCATTTATAGTAACTGTTTCGATATAATTTGTCTTTTGATTAAACTCAGTATTTTTAATAATGTCATCTGCTACATTTAAAAGATCATAATTGAAATTATTATCAGCATCTACAATTTCAATAAAGAAAACATGGTCATTTCCGGCATCAACAAATGCGACTAAACGGTTTACTTGATTCTTATGTGTTTCAACTAGTAAATGATTCTTATCATTAATCTTAGTTTCCTTAATTGTACCAACATTACCATTTTCGGTTTTAATACTTTCTTCAATGCTTATTTTAGCATTAGCCATATTTTCATAACTACCAACACCAGCTTTTATAAAAATACGCCAAGTTGCTTTAGCATCATATATCAATACTCCACCATTCAACTTGTCATAGGTATATGCCTCAGGAATCTTAAACGTAAAATTTCCAGCTTTAGTTACATTATTTTTACCATCTGCTACAAAATGAACATCATCAGTATTAGTAATATTCTTCTTAGCATTATTAATACAAACATTTTGTTTAAATACGGTACTCCCAACCATTATACCGATAACAAAGAATACTACAACTCCTCCAATTAATATTACTTGAGGAACATTTCTCTTTTTTCCCATCTTAAGCTTAATGGTCTTACCACCAATTTTAAATTGTTTAACATTTTCTGGTTCAACACTTCCCAAAGTTGGTCCATTAAGGGTAACATCAGGAGCAGTTCCATCAGTTGGCATATCTTCTACTTGAACTGGTTTACTTACTGAAGGGATAGCAATATTTACTGAATCATTGCTAGAATACTCTAATTTTCCATCACCATCGATATCCTCATGAATCTCATGATTTTTATCAGCATTTTCATCATAACTTGGATCATATGTTGAGCTATCATCTCCAGCATCTAAATCTCTTACATTTTCTGTTAAATTTTCACTATTAACATCTAAAGTCGGAGGTGCAATATTCGCATCAACTTGAACTACTTCTTCTTCATCAAGATCAACAAGCGCTTCATTACTTACAGCTTGTGGCGAAGATAAATCGTTAGTTGCTCCACAATTTGGACATACTGGATTTCCTGGTATTAACGGTGCATTACAATTACCACAATTCATAAGCTTTCCCCTCCATCCTATTCTGTAATAATTATATAGTAAATATCGCAAGTTTTCAAGAACAAAGCATAAAAAAAGGATTACTCACATAACCCTTATATTAATCACTTAATTTTTCTGACCAATCACTTAAAAGATCTGCTAACTTTTTCTTTAAATCACGAGCATTCTTTTCAATAACTGGAGCACTCTTTTCTTTAGCCATTTCCATTAAATCATTAGCTTTTTCAGTTAATTCTTTAACCTTTTTACTAGCCAACTTCTTAGCCTTTTCAGCATCCATATCTGAAAGTTCAGCTTTTAATTTTTCATATTCTTGTACTAAATTTTCCTTTACTTCATTAAGATCGATATCTTTTACTTTTTTAGCTACCTTTGTAGCACCATTTTTGATATCTTGTCTAGTTTCTTTTCCACTTTTAGGAGCAAATAATAGACCAAGTCCAACTCCTATTCCTAAACCAGCTAATAGCTTTCCTACTCCACTCTTATTATCTTTACTCATCTTATTTTCTTCCTTCCTTTTTTATTATCTCTTTTAATTCATCTTCTTCATCATATTCATCTTTTTTTCTATTTAAAAATTTTGATATGACTCTTTCAAATATTGTTCCAAACCAATCACCGACATAAGCTATCTTAGAATTGATTAAGTCAACAGCATTAAATAATGAGTTTAAGCTATTAACTTTATCCTCTATATCATCTAAAACCTCTCTAGCCTTGTCAATAATACCTATGCACTTGATAAGCAAAATTATACTAATTACTAATAAAACAATTAATAAAACATTGATTATTATTGGTAGAACTGTAACTAATGTTTCCATTATTCCTCTTCCTCGCTATCTTCATCTTTAGATTGATACATCGAATCGATTAGATGAAATAAATCAGTTTCTATTGTATCCTCTAGATTTTCATTATCATCACTATCAATATCTTCTGCACCTATCTTACTTTCATATGTAGGAATATCTTCTTCATCTACATCGTTTTCCTCTATCTCTGAAGAGTTGTTATCTTGTTCTGTAATCTTATTAAATTCACTTGTTGGTTCAAATGCATCCTCAATACTATTATTTCCAAGATATTCATTTTCTATACCAGAAGTTATTTCATTATAATTTTCAGTAACTAATACTGGATCATTATCTTCTTCATAAGAAGCAGCATAAGCTGGCATATCAAACTCTTCTTCTTCCTTTACCGCTGCTGGATTCACTGTATCACTTATTATTTCAGATACAGTACTATTTAATTCAACTAAATCCTCTTTTAAAGTAGTTTTCTTATTATTTTTAAACTTATGAGGTGATGGTAATGGTTCATCATTATAACTTACTGGTCCAAATGTTCTTGGCTTTACTCCAGTATTAATTTTACTTATTATCTCTCTTTTTTGGGTAACTTCCTCTGGTTTATAATTCTTATCTAAGATTCCAAATACTGGTGATATTACTGGAGAAACTTTAAATGGCTTTTTACCATTCTCATCCTCATTCTCAAGGATTCTTTTATAATCTTTCACTTCTGCTTTAGCCATCGTTTTTTTATGTTCCACACTAGCATCTCTTTGTAACTCTTTTTTTAATTCTTGAGCTCTCATACTACTTTGAGATAAATCTCTATGGTACTCAACTTCTCTTTCTTCTCTTATAGCTCTCTTAGGTTCCTCTGGAACATAAATTTCTTTTTCCTCTAATGACTCATGCATAGAACTTCTTGAAGGGATATTCCCAATATCTTCAAAATCATCAATCGGAAATCTTACACGATTGTCGTTAATATCATCTTCTGGAACTTTTACTTCTTTAATAGTATCTTCTTCATCATTATGGTAATCAATTACATGTGTATTATTATTTTTAGGTGTTTCAACCTTTTTAGGTTGTCTTTCTGGAAGTTCATCACTACTTATAGGGACTTCTATATCTTCCTCATCAAATAACACTTTTTTTAATTTATCAAATACTCCCATATTCATTATCCTTTCTGCTAATTAATCATATCAGGATTATACTCTTCGTTATTATCTTCATATTCTTCTTCGAAATCCAAATAATCATCATCGGTAAGATTATTATCAAACACATTAACTTGTTCATCTAATGAATTGATTCTTTCTTCCTCCAATAGATTCTTTACAACATCATTATTATATTGAATAGAAGATAAAATTACCATGATATTAACAACGGCTTCATTAATATCATTTTCTTTTACTTTAACTTGTATAGTAGCATAATTATAAGTCGCTTTTATAAGATACTCTTCATTTTCTAAAGAGGCAATATTTAAAATTCCTTTTCTCTCCTTATATTCAAAAATCTTACTATAATAAAGAGAACTATTTTCAGTAAATACTTCCTCCATCTTATTAAAATATCTTACTAAATCAACATACAAATAATAATCATAATGTTTACTCTTTATAACCTCATTATACTCATCATCGCTTACAATAAATAATTCTCTTGGAAGATAGTATTTAAAGCCCTTATTTTGATGATTAAATAGGTCATATTTAGAACTCATAGTTACTTCAATTAATTCATCAATACTAGCTGAGTCGATACGCACACAGCCGCTCATCAACACTAAAATTAATAAAGGTAGTATAATTTTTTTCATTTTACACCTACTTTTTCATTAATATTATAGCAAATTAATTTAACTTTTTAAACAACTATTTTTAAACATCACTCCTATTATTTAAATTATATCATGGATAAAAAAAAATTAACTATTTTTTTAGATACTTTACAGCATCTACATAGTTAATCTTAACTCCCATACTCATAAACTTTTTCTCATATTCTGTACAAACATTATCAAGTTCTTCGTTTTCTAAATCCAAAGATACTCGCTCTAAAATATAACCAAATGTTGATAGCGAACTTAAAGATGATGCAAATAGATAGATATTATCCGTTTTTTGAATAATATGAGGATTACCATTAAATATATGTTCATACTTTTCTAAGAAGATAGAACTTGTTAGTCTCCTCTTAGCATGACGTTTTTTAGGCCATGGATCAGAAAAATTTAAATATATCGTATCTACTTCATGATCAAATACCTCATCAATCGTAATAGCATCCAATCTAATGAGTTTTAAATTTGGTAACATTTCTCCATCTAATTTTTGAATAGCTCTAACCATTACTGATTCATACTTTTCAATTCCAATGAAATTTATATCTGGGTACTTTTTTGCCATCCCAATAATAAAATCGCCTTTTCCCATACCTATTTCAATATGTATCGGATTTTCATTAGCAAATAGTTGCTGATATTTTCCCTTATATTCCTTAGGTTCTTTTATTACGTAATCACACTCTTCAACGATTGTTACTGCATTTTTTACATTTCTCAGTCTCATTGTTACACTCCTTTAACAAATAAAATAGATATTCATATAATATTGTAAGGAGTGATTATGTGAAAAAAGATAGAAATAGTTTCTTTTCTCAATATGGCTATAGTGCTATGAACACTAATATGTTTCCAAACAATCAAAATATGAATATGAATCCAATGCCTATGATGGATAACACTAGTGAATTAGATTCAAGAATCTCTAAATTAGAAAGAGAGATTCAAAGATTGGATTATCGTCTATCTAAACTAGAAGGAATCTCTACAGTTCCATCAACAAATATTAGTAATACTGATTACAATTTTGCTAATTCAATGTATATGGTCTAATTCTTTATTTGAAGCTTACCTAAGGTAAGTTTTTTTAATATCTTGTTTAGCATATCAATACCAATTACATCATGCAATAGATGTAATTTATAAGATAAACCAATATAAATAATACCACCTATTATAGCATTGATTATTATTTTTAGTAAAGCGCCTTTAAACGTTAAAACATTGAATACTAAGTAATGATTTATAACACACAACACCACTACCATTGTAATTGATGGAATTAAAGCTTTTGATAATACTCTAAATGTCTCTTTGAAACTTATATTATCACTTCGATGAATAGAAATCATACCTACTATTGCTGATGATGAATAACCGATAATAGTTGCTACGATACTACCTAAATACGTTGGAAGTCCAATTCTATTAAAAAGTAACATTATAGGAACATCTAAAATAGCATTTAAAATAAAACCAATAAATGTTAAAGCATAAACAAGCTTATATTTATTTAAACTTTGACATATAGTTGCAACAATCATATTAATATTAGCACACAAAGCTCCAAATACACCAAGACCTAATATATATGGACCAAAATCATTATATACATAGAAGATACTCCATACAGGTTTAGAAAGTATTGAAAGACCTAATACAAGTGGTAAGGAAATATACGTTACCATCGATATTGATTTGTTTACTTTATCATTAACTTCCTTTTTATCCTTCTTAGTATAAGCACTGACAATACTAGGAATTAAACTTACGGTCATTCCCATCGCCATAGCATTGATTATCATACAAATCTTTGGTGACCACGTACTAATAGCACTAGCAATAAATTCAATATCCTTAGTAGCAAAGCCTAAATGTTCTAAAGTTCTAAGAACCAATATTTGATCAACAAAGTTATAAACATCAGAAACAACATTGATAATAATAAATGGTAATGAATAAATAATTATCTTCTTTGTTATTTCTTTATTAGTAATTTTATCCTTCTTCTTAGAATCATATTTAAACTTATCTTTATTCTTGTGCATTACAAATTTTAAATAGATAAGTGCTGCAAGTCCTCCAAAAAAAGCTCCACCAACAGCAATACCTATTGCTAAGGATAATGTCCCATTGAATACTTTTAAAATCAGGTAAGATCCTACTAATATAACTAATATACGTACAATCTGTTCAATCAACTGACTTAATGATGATGGTGAAACATAATTGTGTCCTTGTAAATATCCCTTAGTTACACTTAAAAAAGGAATAACCAATATAGATGGAGATACACATCTTATTACAAAAGCAATATCTTGATAAGTATTTCCTCCTGTTAGATTACCAATGATAAAACGACCTATCTCTTCAGCCATTATAAAGAGAAACAAAAATGCTACAATCGATATAAAGCTTACTAATTTTCTCGATATACTATAAGCTCTATTCTTAGCATCTTCATACCCTAATGTATGATATTCACTTATGATTTTACTAACAGCACTAGGAATACCAGCAGAAGATATACTTAAAAATATTAAATATATATTATATGCATAACTATATAAAGCCCCACCATCAGTACCTACTATTGAATAAAAAGGAATTACATACAACATCCCCAATATTTTAACAAATACGATTATTAAGGTTGCTATTAAAGTTCCTTCAATAAAACTATTTTTTTTCATGATTTATTTCACTAACCTTTATACATAATAAGTGCTGAGAAACAATACACCTGTTCTTCAGCAAATATTGCAACTGAAACTTGATATTTAATATCTATTACATTAACAGAACCTATAAAATTATTTACTGCTTCTTCCAAATCTTTTTCATGAGATTCATCAATTATCTTAACCTTCATATTATCACCAATAAGATTATAAATGAAATAGATACCAATAAAATGTCAATATATGTCCATTATAAATTATAATAAAAAAAAAGTCGACACTCATCGACTTCCTTTTACATCACTTTACCTAAGTACTAATCTATTTCCCAAGGTTTTAATATAGCTTGTTCACAAGTACTAAAATTATTTCTTTGATCAGAATACTCAGCTACTGTACCAAATACAAAAATAACGATATTTGGAATAAAGAATATTGCAACACCTGCAACAAATCTCCACAATAATCTCTTTGCAGCAGTTTTTGTTTCATCCTCTTTAGAAGCAATTACTGCAGTTCCAAAGTCTTTAATACCTAAAGCTATGATAATTAATGGAATACCAAGTTTTAAAATCATTAATACCCATCCAACTAATGCTAATAAGCCTTTCATTTCATCACAAAATGTTGCTAAATTAAAGCCTGCACCTAACATATACATACCTCTTTCCTATGTATTAATTATAATTCATTACATCTATTTATGTCAACAAAATCACATTTTTTTTACATTATTCCGATTTTAATATAAAACCTAATCTTCGCAATAATTGATTTACCTCTTCTAAATTCAAATCACGATCATTTAATGGAGGTAAATTATCATATACCTTACACTTAGTTTCATATTCAAAATCGGCTATCTCTTGATCATTTACAAAGCTTTGATTAAGAACAATCTTATCGCCATCTCTTTCTAAAAAAGCATTACGATTTTTCTTTAATAACTTTGTTAATTTAACATTAGAAGGCTCTACTAAATAAAGTATATGATCACAGAATTCCTTTGCCTCACCAAATTCATTTAAATCGATAATAACAGCATTAGCATCTTCATTATCTTTTAATCTGGTTTGTAAATCATATTTATTCATGCAAGAAGATAGACTTCTATCGTGATAGAAAAGCATATCTTGCCTAAACATTTCAATTCCTATAGCTTTATTACCTTGGGCATTTAATTGTCTCACCATCATATTAGCAAGACTAGTAGCGCCCGCATGATCAGTTAGATTAGTTAATCCTACAACTATTTTCTTCCCAACATTTTGAAGAGCTAATTCTCTTTCTTTAGCTTCCTCTTCTTGTCTTTCAATTATAGCTTTTATATCATTTTGATCTAACAATAAATGTTTTACATTATCCAAAGTATTAGGATTGCTATATAAATACTTTATTCCCTCAAAATTTCTTGTAAAATTATAAAATCCTGTCGAAACCAAATTCGACATATAAAGTGGACTATTAAGTTCTGGTTCATCATTTAGTAAAATTACTACTCTACTAGGATCTATAGCTTTCCCTAATTGTTTTATTACCTCTATATCTTGATAATTTTCAATCGAAGTTATATCGATTATCATCTTATTAAAATATAGATTAACAAATTTGCTTAACAACTCTCTTAATTCGTATTGACCATCAATACGTTTAATTATATCGATATCCAATCGATCTATTATGCTTTTATTTTTATTTGCTGTTACAACATTCATGAAAATCCTCCTAATTCATAAAAAAATGATCTACTGGATAATTTATATTAATCGTTTCTCCATTTATAAAGAATAATGAATCAAGCCTAAATATAGGTAATGATATAGAAAAAAACACAGCAACCTTATAATACGCCGCTGTTAATTGTCCCTTATTATTCCCATCAGACTCTCCTAATTCGTAATTATGAGATGACACTTTTCTAATACAATAACTATAAAAATCATCTCTACCAGGATTAATATCAGGCTGATTCGGATATTCTCTAACTCCAATTACATTATCCGTAGCATCTCCTACAGGAGCACCTACACATCTGCCTAGAGAATTATAACCAATTTCATCAATTAACGCTTCAATATCTCTCAATGAATCATCATTCGGTCCACTATGTTTTTCTAATCTTTGAACAATTCCGTCTTTTATTCTATAAGCCTTAGAATAATTAACAGAAAAAGCTAAATATCCAGAAAATAGAGTAATAAAAGCTACAACAATCATCATGAGCCACGTCATTCCAATTGATTCTCTCACTTTATTACCCTTACCTTTCTATCTATGCTCCAGCAGCAGAAGCATCATTTTGATCAGGACATTGAACAGTTTTAGTTTCACTTGTATCTTGATCTACGTATGTACATGTACACATACTTCCATCACAATTTGTACATCCATATGCTTGTGAACATTGTGTACTTCTAGTAATATTTGCTTTAATAGTTGGCCAAATCAAAGTTGAAAAAACAACTGAGATGGCAGCTATTGCTACTACTGCTACTGCAGTCATACTTAATTCGCCAGTCGCGTCTTTCATTTAAACATCTCTCCTTTATTATAATTTCATTATACTATTATTATTGGTAGTACTCAACATTATTATTAATTTTTTTACATTACAATTTGACATATTAAGAAAAGAAGTGCTTAATGTACTTCTTTGAACAATGTATCATTGGGATATAATAACCCATTTGTTTCTCCACTTACCCTAAAATCCAATATATCACCTAGCAAAGGTAAATCAAATGCAAAAGCAACAGTCACTGTATAAAAGAATTGGGTTTCTGTTCCATCAGTAGCTTCACGATAATCTCTTGTAACGCAATAACTCTGTTTCGTATTAGGATTAAGTGTGGCATGACCATTGGTAATCCCATATACACTTGGATCTTTTGATACATCAGAAGACTTACACATAAGTCTATTGAAATAGGAATTATTTCTTAGTAACGCATCAATCTTTTCAATTGATGTATTATTCATACCTTCATATTGTTCAATAATTGTGACCATTTCTGATTTTAAAGTGTATGCTTTGCTATAATTAATACTTATTGCTATATAAGCAACAAAGATAGACATAAATACCATAACGATACCTAAAACCCATACACCATTAATGGAATCTCTCATAAAATCATCCCTATTCTAACAAAATTATACTATCAATATAAAGTAGAAGCAACAAATAAAAAGTCAGGATTTACATTTTTATTTCAAGAAAAAAAGGATAATTATTATCCTTTTTACATACTGAATGTTTGCAAGATAGATAGTACAAGTAACATCATAACTCCTACACCAGTACATACTAACATACGCATGGTCTTACTTTCCATCTTCTCTAATCTTGATTTGTATCTAGCTTCTCTTGCCTTTTGTTGAAGCGATGAAACCGTTTTAGAGAAAGTTAATAATTGTTCTTGTTTTCGCTCTTGCTTACCTAATCCTAGACGATATAATAAACGCATCATACGCATACTATCACGTACCGGATATTCTTTAGCAAACTCCATATATGGATTAATACTAGAATCTCCAGCATTAATCTTTTCAATCATATCTCTTAGACCTTCTTGGAAGATTTCTGGTGCATCTCCTACTGATTTACCTAAAGCAACTGGTACCGTATAGTGTTGTATCAAAATCTCCAAGTTTTTTAGATAATAAGGTAATTGAGTATCTATCAAATGTAGATGACTTTTATAATATTGTTTTAATTGCATATAAGGAAGTTTAAAAGCTCCTAACATAACTGCAAATATCAAAAGTAATGTAGCTCCACTAAATGAACTTATCATCATAAATCCTACAACAAGTCCAATAAGCAAAGCTTGTTTTAAACGGCTATTGAATAACTTTTCCATATCAATAGCATCACCATAACGGGCTTTCGCATAGAATTCAAAATCATCCTCTTGAAGACGTTTAAAGTATGTTGCATTATCTTCAACGAAAGTATTAATACTAAATCCACCGATATATTGCATTACAAATAATATTATAATAGCTAATACTAAGATTTCAACATACATACTACTCAACCCCCGTATCTTCATTATAGAACTTTTCACCACTTATGATGAAATAAGAATTAATAATTGCTACGGCATTTAATAATACCTGGACGATAATCTGGCTCAACATTTTCTTATAATTATCTTCACCCAATAAAGCTTGAGTTAAAATAGCTAAGAAATAAAGAGCAATACCGAATCCTAAGAACTTCTTATGAGATCCTTCTCTATCCATTTTATCTCTATATACTCCCTCAACTAGAAGGTCGATATCCAACATCATATTTTCCAATGATTCACCAGTATCTTTAGCACCTTCTTTAGTGATTTGTAAGAATAATTGATGCATGTTTTTAACCATATAATATGGATACTTAGCATTGAACCACTCTACAGCTTCATCAATGGTACCATTTGAATAAGACATATTGATAACGGTTTTTACATCACTTAATACTGGATCCTCTAAGATTCCTGAATCTCTAACACCCTCTAAAGCTTTTACGAAAGCCTGAGTTGTATTAAATTCGTTGATAACATTAGACGTATAAACTTGTATTTCTTCAAAGATAAACTCTGAATAGATACGATTACAACGAAGATATGCTAAATATGGAATAAACATTATTGCTATTACACAATAAAGAATAGCATACATTATACTATAAAAGTAAAAATATCCAACTAATGCTGCTCCTCCGCCGATTAGAATAACTTGTGTAGCATAATCCTTAACAGAATAATCCTGTCCCAAATCTTTACACTTCTCTCTAACAACTGCAAAACTATATGGAGCATACTTGTTATAAACATTTTTTACAGTTTCAGCTATAAACTTATAAACACTTTCACCATTTTGTTGGCGATAACTCATTACAAATATAGCGATAACTAACATTATAACTAGTTCCATTTAGCATCCTTCTTTCTTATATTTTTTTAAGCAACTGCATCTGGTGTAGCATTATTAGGTGCTACGGGTGTTGCAACTGGTTGTTGTACTGGTTGTACAACTTGTGCTTGAGCTTGTACTTGAGGTATTTGTTGTACAGCTTGTACTGGATGAACTACCTGTGTTGGTTGCGAAACAGGTTGCACTACTTGAGGTTGTACAGGTTGCCCTACATTTGCTACTGGCACAGCTTGTTGTTGTGCTGCTTGTACTGGTTGTACAGCTTGATTTTCTGCAGAAGTTTGATTTTCTATAGCTTTAGCTTCTTCTACGGCATTTGCAATTTGTTCATCACTTGCTGGATTCTCATTCATAGCAAATGGGTCTTCAGTATTTGTCGGTTTCACAGGTTCTTCTTTTGGTAAATCAACTTTAGAAGTATCATCAAATCCTTCATTTGATGGTCCTAAACCAAAAGTATCCTCTGGTAGATTGACATTTCCTATAGCAATATAATCCAATAGATAATGAGTTGGATTATGTAGAGTAACTCTACCATCTAAACTTTTTTGATAAAGTAAATTACTTCTAGGTACATTATCATCATCAACATAGAATTCACATACTTCGATGATTTCACGTTGAAATCTATTAAGTCTTTTAGAAAAATATCCTTTTACATATATACCAATTTGTACATATCTATGAATTGTTCCCAAAAATTGTTCAGTGTCTTGACTTGATTCTAGTAGCGAATACATACGTAACGGAATAGAAGCTGCTCTATCAGCATGGATTGTTGATAAGATATGGTGTCCTGAAGATATAGAGTTTCTTACTGCTAATACAGCTTCAGCAGAACGAACCTCGGCAAGAAGAATCCAAATTGGGTTTTGTCTCATGCATGCTACTAAGGCTTCAGTATAAGAAGCAATATTGTTTGTCTTCATAGCAACGATATCCCTTGTTGGGAATATCTTATCTAAGTGCAACTCTAAAGTATCCTCGATAGTTATTAATTTTTCATCCTCTTTAGTTTTAGAAGCTAGATATTTAACGAGCTCAGTTTTACCAGAACCAGTTTCTCCAGCAACTATTATATTACAATGTCCTTCAATACATTTAAGTAAGAAGTCATGTATTTGTGCTGTAACATATTGTTCATCTATTAATTTTTCTTTATTAAGACGAATCTTAGCAGGAGTTTTACGAATAAGACATGCTATTCCATTTGTTGCTATAGATTCATGTACGAAGTTCATACGTAACTCAGCAGATTCAGCATCCAAGAATGGTTGAGCAGCATTGAAAGTTTTACCCATAACATTCGAACATTGAAAAGCTAAACGATCCATAAACGTATTATTAATATCTGGTCTATTTACTTGATAGATACCTTTAGATAAAGTTTTTAACCATACTTGTCCTCCATTACTGTAGGAAATATCGGTAATATCATCTTCTTCTAAAAATTCTTGCAATGGACCAAAGTCCATTTGATCAAATATTGAATTTAGCATGCTTATCTCCCCTTATTAATTTGTTATCTCCCTTGATTGAGTAATGATGAAATCTCTTATAGGTTCACTTGCTAGTTCTGTATTTCCAGGGTTTTCAGAATAACCAGCATTTCTTGGTACTGGATATAAACTAACTCCAGAAATCATCATTGCTTTTTCTAATAGTTCCTTATATTCTGTTGGAACAGTAAAAATTAAAGCTTTTGGTTGTGGTTGTTTGTCATCATCAGTATTTGTAAACACATTATTTCCATCTTTATCAACAACTTGCTCTACACGAATACTTTTAATAAACAACTCATATACTAATTTATTATCAATCTTTGCTTTAAAAAATATATCAATATAATTTCCAGGCATTATTGAACATCCATATGTAGAATCGAAATCAACTGCCAAGCTAAATGGTGTATATCCATCTGGCATATCTTCGAATCCAGTTTTGTTTGTTTCTTCAATTGTAGTTATTGCTTCCTTATAAAAAAAGCTATTTACTGGAATTTGATAGCCAAGATTAACATATTTTTCCATCAATTGCCCTCTATTTTGAATAATATTACTTCCAGCAACTGTTAAAAAAGAGCCACTAACTTTAACTAAACTTATCGCATCATTACTTATTGCTTGTTTTTCTTTTAACAAAGCAGTTGAATATGGTAATGATACGGGTTGTACTGCTCTATTAACCAATCCTGAATATACGAAGTATACCACTATGATTAAACCAATAACCAATACGAACGTTAAAGTATTTTGATTCTTTAGTATACGACTTATATTTACCTTAATGTTATCTACATTCATATAACTACCTACTCTCCCATTTCTCTAACTTGAGAATTAATATAATCTATAAGGATACTACTCTTAACCGTTGTTTCATTTGCTTCTTCAGTATACTTACCATTTCTTAAGATAGGAGTTAGCTTAATACCTCCAACTAATTCTGCTCTCATAAGCAATTTATACATTTCGTTTTCAACAGCAAATAATAATTTTGTTGGTTTTCCATAAGCCAAAGAATTTCTCAAGATATTGTTTCCTCTGTTATCTTTAACAGCTAACACTCTTATTGATTGAATTAAACATGCATAGATAATCTTATTCATTTCAACATCGCTTTTAGTTGACATATATAAATCAATATATTGTCCAGCTCTAATTGAGTTCGAAAATGTAGATTTCTCATCAACGCTTAAACTAAATATTGTATAACCGTCAGGAATATTAGCAAAAGCTGAATCAGGCATTTCATCTGCTTCTTTTATAGTTTCCTTATAAAACAAACTTCCCTTAGGAATATTAGTCTTATATGATGCATATTTATTAACAACTTGACTCTCTTGAGTAATTAGATTTGTTGATTGATTTACATAAGTATTAGCAATCTTTAATTTTCCAACCATCTCATTTTTTATCAATGATCTTGCTGGTATATCGACCTTTGCATATGGAACTGATACTGGCTCAATTGCAATTCCAACACGATAGTTATAACCTATAATTAAAGTAAGTATGCATGCTAATAAACCACCGATAGTTACGGTATTTTTATTACCAATCAATCTCATAATTGCTGATTTTTTATTTGACTTTCCTTTAGCCATTATGCCACCCTCTTTTATATTCGGATATAAGTGTTTTCTAAACAAACCCTCTACTATGACAATTATAGCACAAATAAAATCAATTTCAAATAAAATAAAGATTAGATATGGTAAAATATATGTAGGTGATTTACAGATGGAAAAAGAAAATATATTTAAATCAATCGGACTAGCTATCTTACTATATTGTATCAATGCATTATTTTTAGGAATTGCTCAAGAATTCTCCCCTTATTTAGTTAGTTCTTATGTATTATCATATGGAGCAATGGTTATACTATTAGTAAAATGTTTTAAAAAAGATATATTAGATGATTTAAAAAATCTACTTAAAGATTTTAAAGAAAATTACAAAGCAATTATACCAGTATCGACTTTGTGCATAATATCTGTATATATATTAAATGCTATACTATTAAACTTCATTGGAAGCGAAGCTGGTAATCAAGTAATGGCTACACAAGAATTAAAGTCATCTATAATCCTTATGTCACTACATTTAATAATTCTTGCACCAATTACAGAAGAACTGATATTTAAATTACCATTTAAACACAATAAAAAAAGAAGACTTTTAAACTTCTTTATCATAACAATAATGTTTACATTAATTCATATATATCCTGAAAGTAATCCCTTGGCTTATCTATATTTAATATCATATCTACTGCTAAGTATTAGTTTCACCTATCCTTTTTACAAAACAAACAACATATTAATGTCAATAATAATACATATTATCAATAATTTAATAAATGTTATGATAATATTATTTTAATAAGGTGATTATATGAAAAAAAATAAAAAGAATAAAAAAGTAATAATAGAAGATGATGAAATAATTAAAGAAGAGAATCCTGAAGAATTCGAAGAAAAAGAGAATAAACCCAAATCAAAGTTAAAAATAATAATAGTTTCTCTATTTATTGTCGGCATAATTCTTCTATTATGGTCTAGATTTATTTCTACTTCGGGACTAATCGTTAAAGAATATGCAATAAATACAACTAATCTAGCTACCGATTACGATGGCTTAAAGATTGTTCATTTTTCTGATTTACACTATGGAAGTACTATATATGAATCTGAATTAAAAAGAATAGTAAATAGAATTAATCAAGAGAAGCCTGATATTATTGTATTTACTGGTGACTTGGTAGAGCACGGCGTTGAACTAAGTGATTCTGATATAAATAAGATTCAAAAGCAATTAAAAAGACTTGATGCCAATATTGAAATATTTGCAGTTAAAGGTAATCACGACTATGAAAACGATTACTTTGATACAATAATGAGTGATTTAGGATGGAATATTCTTGATAACAAATACGAATTTGTATATGCTAATAGTAAGAAACCAATCATTTTTGTAGGATTAGATGATCTAACAAAAGGTACACCAGATTACGCTAACGCATTTTCATATTTAAATGATTTGAATGAAGATGTATACACAATCGTACTTGCACATGAACCAGATCAAATTGATGAATTCAAAAATTACAAATTTAATTTAGTCTTATCAGGTCATTCTCATTTAGGTCAAATAAGATTTCCCCTAGTAGGTGCTCTTTATACACCAGAAGGTTCAAAAAAATATTATGATGATCACTATAAAGTTGATGATGCAGACTTATACATCTCTGGTGGTATTGGAACTTCAACGCTTAAATTTAGATTTCTAAACAAACCTAGTATCAACCTATATCGTTTCTTCACAAACTAAAACTTCTTTCATAGAATACTCTAGAAAGGAGTTTTTTTATGTATCCAAATTATTATCGTGGACATAATTCATATGATGACAGATTTGGTGGATTCTTAGTTCCCTTCTTACTAGGGGGACTTGGAGGTGCTGCTGTTGTTGGCGCAAGTCGTCCAAGACCAGTATATGTAAATCCATATCCATACTATAACAATTACTATCCTAACTATTATCCTAATTATTATCCTTATTACTAATTAAACCAACCATTATAAAATAAGTTATAAGGCTTGATCCTCCATATGATATAAAGGGAAGCGTAATTCCCGTTATGGGAAATAAACCAATATTCATATAGATGTGAATACTTGTTTGAATCAAATACATTATCATAAAGCTGAATGTCATATATTCAACTATAATATTATCACTATCTCTAACATTATCTATCAATGTATTTATAAAATATATATTTACCATAATATATATTATTGCACCAACATAACCAGTTAGGGATACCAATAAAGAAAAAGCAAAATCAGTAGTAGCTTCTGGTATTCCATAAACATTATTAAATCCCAATATTCCACCACTACCCATATTAATAAGTGCCATATCTAATTGATATGATGAAGTAAAAAGTCCAGTTATACGATCCATTCTATAAAAGAAACTGCTTCCAAATATTGATATAAACAGATTTTGATTAAAAAAATATAACAATAAAAAGATTGTTCCAATAACACCTATCAAACCCGATACTTTAATTAAGTATTTAAAGCTTTTCAAACGATAGAATATAATAGAAAGATATATTACCACATAGAATATTACATTCCCTGTATCAGGTTCTAAAAATGTTAAAATGCTAGGTATTAAAGTAAGGATAAAACCATTCTTTATAAAATTATCACTATGACTTGCATTCAAGGATAAAAGAATTATTAAAGTTATCTTCATAAATTCACTTGGTTGAATAGTAAAGAATTTTAAATCAATCCAAGCTCTACTACCATCATAACCATTACCAAATATTAAAAGCTATAACAGCCAACAATTAAGTATTATATACATTGGAAATAACCATTTATATATACGCTGTAACGA